>JASLMH010000059.1 GCA_030746635.1 Alphaproteobacteria bacterium
CCCTGCGAACCGCGCCTACCCACGGGGCCTGGAGGGCCGGTCAAATGGTTCAGATTACCCGCGACATGCTCTAGGCGCCCGCGTCCTTCGGTAGCTCGACGACATATCGCTTTGCCGCGTTCGTCAGGAACTTCGACATGTGAAACTCGGCATGGGGCGGCTCATAGACCATTTCCCGGCCGACCGGACAGGCCCGCCGGGCAAGGCAATGCAGCTCGATACAGCTTCGACCTTCGTGCGTGGCGATATGGCCGACGCAGGCCGGGACATCGTAGCGGTCCGCCTCATAGGCGCCGACGGGACAGGCCGTCAGGCACCGCCGGTCGGGACAGGTTTCGCACGGGTTCTCGACGGCCGGGCGCGGCGGAAGAGCGAACCCCGGCTCGAAGACCAAGGCCGCCCGATAGGCATGCCACAAACCGTACCGGGGATGGATCAGCGGGCCGAGCGGCGATCGCCAAACGCTGTCCGCCTTCATCGCCCAGCGCTGAAACGGATGATAGGGCCTATCGAAGGGAAAATGGACCCTGGCGCCCAATTCGGCCGCGATCGGCCGCATCACCCCGGCGGTCCAATCGTTCAAGGGATTCTGCTCGTGCCGGCGCCGCTCGGCCCCCCGTGCCGCATCGAAATGCCGCCACATCTCGGAGCCGGCATTACCGACGATGACGACGACGGCGTCGGTTTCGCCCCGCACATCGGGCACCGCATCATCCGGATCCGGTTTGAAGCCGCCCCGGCAAAGCAATCCCGTGCCCTCCAGCGCGGCCTGAATATCCTCATACCGCATACGCGTTTCTCCACGTGTCCCGGCGCCGCGCGGCGGCCTTGTCCGATCAGTAGCGGTGGTTCAAGCCGGCATCGAACATCGCGACAATGTTTTCCGGCGGCACCTCGAACTGGATGTTGTGCACCGAGTTCAGCACATAGCCGCCCTGTTTGCCGAAAATGTCGATGCAGCGTTCGGTCTCCAACCTGACGGCGTCGGCGGATTGGTGGGGCAGGATATCCTGCGTATTGATGCCGCCCCAAAAGGCCAACCGATCGCCGAACTCCCCTTTCAGGCGTTCCGGCTCCATGTTCTTGGCGGTGACCTGGACCGGATTGAGCACATCGACGCCGATATCGATCAAATGAGGAATGAAGTCGTAGGCCGAACCGCAGCAATGAAACAGCCACTTGGCGCCGGTCCTGGCTTTCAGGGTTTGAATGACGCGTTCATGACGCGGCTTGATGAGACGGCCGTAGGTATTCTCCGGATCGAACATGCATCCGTCCTGGGTGCCCAGATCCTCACCGAAGAAAATGACGTCGATATTCTCGGCCCCGGCTTCGCGGATCATGTTTTCCGACGCCCGGATATTGTAGTCGGCCAGCTTGTCCATCAAATAGCAGGCGGCTTCCGGGGCGCGGTAGAAATCCTTCAGGAAATCGACCATGCTCCGCAGCGCATAGGCCCGGTGAATGACCTGGTCCGGCACGTTCAGGACCAGGCAGTAATCGCCCTCCGCCTTGTACCGCGCCACCTGTTCCTTGACGCCGCTCGCGATGGCGGGGTTGTCGGGGTCCGGCCATTCCATTTCATCGATCCGGTCGATGGTCAGCTTGCCGCCCCACAAAGGGCCGTCCTTGTAGAGGAAATGCTTGTCGTCCGCGCCTACGGTGCCTTTGAAGGTGACGCCGAAGTGGTCGATGAATGTCAGGTCGTCGACCCATTCACCGGAGGCACGGCCGAAGCCGGCGGTGATGGCGCGCGTATCCACGCCCAGGCGGTTCATCACCGACGGATCGGGATCGGCCAGACGATTGAGCCTCGAGCGGAGCTTGGTTTCATGCTCAAGGCCCAAATGCTGTTTGAGCCTGTCATATGCTTCGATGACGATCGTGCTGGAGCCGGTGCCGCCGAGATCGATCGGCACGCGGTCGGCTTCCTCGTGGTCAAGAGCGGCAAGCACCCGGTCTCTCGATGTCCAGGTCATTCGAGGCTCCTTTTCATTTTCCGGCGGCTTCGGTCGGCGCCGATTACCCAGTGAAGAAACTTCGCGCCCGTTCGACGGCGGCCGGCGCATCCATGCCGTAGGCGTCGGCGCCGATCTTCATGGCGAACTCGTGATGGACCGGCGGGCCGCCGACCATCACCTTGACGTTCAGGTTGCGGGTCTTGTTGGCGTCCTGCAAGGTCGCCACCGCGTTGGCCATCTCGGGCATGGACGTCGTCAACAATCCGGACAGCGCGATGATGTCGGCATCGTTTTCCTGCGCCGATGCGATGAATTGTTCGGCCCCGACATCGGTCCCAAGGTCGATCACGCGGAACCCGGCGCCCTCCAGCAACAGGCCGACCAGGTTCTTGCCGATGTCGTGCAAATCGCCTTTGACGGTGCCCAGCACCACCGTGCCGATGGGTTTGACGCCGGTTTCGGTGAGCAGGGGACGCAGGATATCCAGCCCCGCCTGCACGGCCTCGGCGGCCATCAACATCTCCGGCACGAAGAGGGTCCCGGCGCTGAATCTCTCCCCGATATCATCAAGCGGCGCGACCAAGCCATCCTGAAGAATGCTGTGAACGTCGGTGCCGGCGTCGATTTCCGCCTGTACCAGTTCGGCGACGTCGTCCTCCTCATAGTCCAATACCGCATCGAAGATATCCCGAACCGCCATGTTTGCTCCTCCGTCAATGCGGCCGCCGGTTCCGGCGGTTCCTCGCCACCGTTGCCGCCGTCAGCCGCGCACGCAACCAGGCGAGGATACAAGAATTCATCCCCTGCTTCACAAATAGAATCCGATTCCGTCAATTACCGGACGATGCGATTCCACCGATCCGCCGAATGTCTTGATCGGGGCCATCCCATCGATATTGGAACCGCTTTCGGCACGACGGCTTTCCTGCGAGCGGATCTCCATGTCGGTAAGTCCGCCTGGTGTTCAAAAGCAGGGAAGACAGCATGTTAACCCATTCGGGTTAGGCTTGATCCGGGATTGTCACGGCGACGCGGCCGAAACGCCGGGTCGACCGCAATCTGATCGAGGGCCCTTTGCCTGGCACCGAAACAAGAGCGCGGTCGTCCAATTCAAGCTGCTGGTTAAAGGCCGCCGATGCAAAAGGACAATGGTGGAGATCACAATGGGTCAAAGTGCGAGTACTGTGAGCATCGTCGTCGCCGACGATGATGTCGATGACCGCCTTCTCATCGAAGACGCTTTCGACGAAGTCAGCATCGAGCACGAACTGAATTTCGCCGAGGACGGCGAGGAATTGCTCGAACTGCTTCGCGGCGAAGGGCGCTATGCGGATGGTGGTGGTCGGGCGCGCCCCGACCTTATCCTTCTGGACATCAACATGCCCAGGATGGATGGGCTCTCCGCATTGAAGGAAATCCGGGCCGACCCGAAGCTGCACAACATACCGATTGTCATTTTTTCGACTTCGGTGTCCAACGCCGACGTGTCATCGGCTTACAGCGCGGGGGCGAATTCCTATATCTCGAAACCTTGGGTTTTCGAGGACCTGGTAAAGACGACCAAGGCGCTTGCCGGCTATTGGGGCGAGATCGTGCGCCAGTCGCCGGAAAACTAGACGTCATCGGTCTGTGCAATAGTCGGAATCAGGCATCCCGGGCACCGACCCTCGGAAGCGGCGGGGGATTGCCGAAGAGCAGACGGATCCGGCCTGGACGATCGGTTTGTTCCTCGGCGTTTGTGCCTCGGTTGGCAGACCTCGGAGCCTATGGGAAATCGCGTTGATTGGCCCCTTCTCCGTCCGGTCGCGCCCTGATTTCGAAATCGTCGTTGTAGTTGGAGGCACTGGGATTGCGCGCGCTGGGGCGGAAGTATTGGGCGCTGCCAGGGGTCGGGACATCGTAGTCCCATGACGGCGCGCGGCCGAGGGCATGCGCCCGGTCGATCAGGTGTCGACAACGCTGGCTTTCCACCACCCGCTCGCGAAATCCGTCCAGTTCCCAGTTCTCCGCGACGATCGCCGCCAACCCGGCCTGCGTTTCGGCGACCTCGGCGCGTCCCGCCAGGTTGCGCGTTTCATTGGCATCCGTTGATCGATCGAACAGCAGCGCTGGGTCACCCTGGCATTGGATGTATTTATAGTCACCGTCGACGACCATGATGGACGTCGCCTGCAATCCTTCCCCGCTCATCTCGGCGAACACCCTATCGGGCCGGTCGCTGGCTTCACCGAGGAGCAGCGGCCGCAGGCTGTATCCGTCGAATTGGGTGGCGATCGTATCAAGGCCGCCCCCGGCATTCGCCAAATCGACCACGGTCGGCAACAGGTCCACCAACGACACGTTCCCGGCGCATCGAGCCGGAGCGAACAGATTCGGTGCCGAGACGATCAGTGGGACCTGCACCGCGCAGTCAAAGAACGACCGCTTGAACCAGAGGCCCCGTTCGCCCAGGGCTTCGCCATGATCCGACAGGAAGACGATAATCGTGTCTTCCGCGAAGCCGGCGACTTGCAAGGAATCGAGCAGGGCGCCGACCTGATCGTCGATATAACTGACGGCGCCATAATAGGCGTGGCGGGCAACCCGAACATCGGCCTCGCTCATGGCCGCCTCGGCGACGCCTATGTGGTCGAACAGCCGTTGTGAATGGGCATCCAAATCCACCCGCGGCATGGCGGGCACCGCCGGCAAGTCGATGTCCTCGTGGCGGTATCGCTCCCAATACCGCCTTGGAATGGCGAAGGGATCGTGGGGATGGGTGAACGAGACGAACAGACAGAACGGGCGATCGTCATCCGAGCGCGCCAGGTCGTGGATCTTCCGATTGGCTTTGAACGCCACCTCCTCGTCGAAGTCGAGTTGTACGGTACGCTCGTAGATACCGGAGTGCAGAATGCCATTGACCTCGCCGGCGGCCGCCAGCAGCCGCTCGCTGCCGGTCACCGTGCTTTCCCAATTGGCCGTCCAGTTGAAGTCCGAGGGGTAGATATCGGTGGTCAGTCGTTCCTCGAAGCCATGCAGCTGATCGGGTCCGATGAAATGCATCTTGCCGGACAGGCAGGTCTGGTAGCCAAGCAGCCGGAGGTAATGAATGAAGGTCGGCAGCGAGGCAGGAAACTCGGCACCGTTGTCGTAGGCGCCGGCGTGGGAGGCCAGCAGGCCCGACATCATGGAGAACCGCGACGGTGCGCATAGCGGATAGTTGCAATAGGCATGTTCGAACACCGCACCGCTCTCGGCCAGGCCGTCGATATGCGGTGTCTTGGCAACCCTGTTGCCATAGGCGGGAAGCGCCCGAGCAGCCAGTTGATCCGCCTGAATGAAGAGGAAGTTCGGCTTTGTCGTCATTGGCCCATCTCCGATTGCCGGATGTCCCGTGTCCCGCGGTGCGTCGATCTTCCATGACGCCGCAGGGATTGTCACGGGCTTGCCGGGCTCGTCCGGCCATGCTTCCCTGCCGCCGCTAGGGACATCGGGAGGGCCGGGATGAAGGCCATCGTCTGTCGCGAGTTGGGGCCGCCGTCGGTGCTGCGGCTGGAGGAGGTGCCGGAGCCCGTCATGGGCCCGGGCCAGGCCCGGGTGCGGATCAAGGCGGCCGGCATCAACTTCCCCGACATCCTGACCGTGGCCGGCCAATACCAGCACAAGCCCGACCTGCCCTTCATCGCCGGCTTCGAGACGGCCGGCGAGGTGATCGAGGTGGCCGCCGACGTCGACGGCCTATCGCCGGGCCAGCGGGTGATGATGCGGGTCCGGCCGGGCGGCTTCGCCGAACAGGCGGTGGTCGACGCCGACACCCTGCTGCCGACGCCGGAGCGGTTCAACGACATCACCGCCGCCGCCTTCATCGTCGGTTACGCCACCGCCTATCACTGCCTGCTGGACCGGGGTGAGTTGCAGGCCGGCCAGTGGGCCCTGATCCACGGCGCCAGCGGCGGCGTCGGTCTGCCGGCGGTGGAACTGGCGAAACTGCACGGCGCCAAGGTGATCGCCACCGGCGGCGACGACGGCAAACTGGCGAAGGTCGCGGAATACGGCGCCGATCACGTGATCAACTACCGCCGGGGCGGCTTCCGCGAGCGGGTCAAGGAACTGACCGGCGGGCGCGGCGCCGACGTGGTCTACGATCCCGTCGGCGGCGATGTGTTCGATGAATCCCTGCGCTGCATCGCCTGGCGCGGCCGCCTGCTGGTGGTCGGCTTCGCTTCCGGCCGGATTCCCGAACTGCCCCTCAACCGCGCCCTGTTGAAGGGCTGCGCGGTGATCGGCTGCCGGGCCGGCGAGTTCCGCCGCCAGCAGCCCGAGGCCGGCGCGGCCATGCAGCAGACCCTGTTGGAGTTGGCCAACCAGGGCAAGCTGCACCCGCATGTCTCGCACGTCCTGCCGCTGGAACGGGCGGTCGAGGGCCTAACCCTGCTGCAGGACCGCCAGGTGGTGGGCAAGGCGGTGCTGACCGTGCCCTAAAGTACTGTTAGGGCAATCGAATTCTCCATCCGCCCTATCCCACGCCAAGGCCATCCGATACACTGCCGCCATGCGGGTGCTGCATCATTTCTGGCTTTCCCCCTATTCACGGAAGATCCGGCTGGTCCTCAACGAGAAGGCCCTGGAGGCCGACCTGGAGGTCGAGAAGTACTGGGAGCGGCGGCAGGATTTCCTGGCGTTGAATCCGGCCGGGCAGGTACCGGTGCTGGTCGAGGACGACGGCAGCGTGCTGGCTGACAGCCAGGCCATCGCCGAGTATCTGGAGGAGATCTGCCCGGAACCGCCGCTGCTGACCGGCGACGCCGCGGGCCGGGCCGAATGCCGCCGCCTGGCGGCCTGGTTCGACGGCAAGTTCCACGCCGAGGTCACCCACTACCTGTTACGGGAAAAACTGCTGAAACGCTTCATGGGCATGGGCGAGCCGCAATCGGAGTTGATCAGGGCCGGCCGCGAGAACATCGCCTACCACCTGGACTATGTCGGCTATCTGGTGGAGCGGCGGAATTACCTGGCCGGCGAGGTGTTCTCCCTGGCCGACATCGCCGCCGCGGCGCAGTTCTCCTGCCTGGACTATCTGGGCGACGTGCCCTGGGAGAAGAATCAGGCGGCCAAGGACTGGTATGCCCGGGTCAAATCCCGGCCCAGCTTCCGGCCGATCCTGGCCGACCACATTCCGGGCCTGCCGCCGCCGAAACACTATGCCGACCTCGACTTCTGAGGTCGCCGAGGCCGGGCCTGACCTGGCCGGGGCAATCCGCCGCCGGGCCATCGAGGAAGGCTTCGATATTGTCGGCATCGCCGCCCCCGGGGCGGTGGCGGCGGCCGGTGAGCGGCTCGACGATTTCCTGGCCGAGGGCCGCCACGGCGACATGGACTGGCTGGCCGCCAAGGCCGATCGCCGGCGCCATCCCAACGCCCTGTGGCCGGCGGCCCGCTCGATCATCGTCCTGGGCCTGAACTACGGCCCGCTTGACGACCCGGCGGCACGACCCCGGGCGTCGGGGCGGGCGGCGGTCTCGGTCTATGCCGACCGGCGCGACTATCACGACGTGGTCAAGAAGCGCCTGAAACGGCTGGGCCGCTGGCTGCAGGCGACGGCGGGCGGCGAGTTGAAGGTGTTCGTCGATACCGCGCCGGTGCTGGAAAAACCCCTGGCCCGGGCGGCCGGGTTGGGCTGGCAGGGCAAGCACACCAACCTGGTCAGCCGTGAATTCGGCTCATGGCTGTTCCTGGGCACCATCTACACCACCCTGGAGCTGCCGGCCGATCCGGGCCACGCCGATCGCTGCGGCGACTGCCGGGCCTGCCTGGAGGTCTGCCCGACCGATGCCTTCCCGGCCCCCTATCAACTGGACGCCCGGCGCTGCATCTCCTACCTGACCATCGAGCACCAGGGTCATATCGACCGACGCTACCGCGCCGCCATCGGCAACCGGGTGTTCGGCTGCGACGATTGCCTGGCCGTCTGCCCCTGGAACAAGTACGCCCGCGCCGCCCACGACCTGGCCCTGGCGCCGAAGGCGGATCTGGGCACGCCGGCCCTGGCCGACCTCCTGGCCCTGGACGACGACGCCTTCCGCTGCCGCTTCGCCGGCACGCCGGTGAAACGCCTGGGCCGCGATCGGTTCCTGCGCAACGGCCTGATCGCCGCCGGCAACAGCGGCGCGCCGGACCTCGCCCCGCGCGTCGAACCGTTGCTGCGGGATCCTTCGCCCCTGGTGCGCGCCATGGCGGTCTGGGCCCTGTCCCGATTGCTGGCGCCCGACGCCTTCGCGGAACTGACCGAACGCCATCTGCCGGACGAGAGCGATAGCGCCGTCCGCGCGGAGTGGCGGGGGATTGCCTAACGCCGTTCGAGGTCGAGCGCCTGCAGGCGGGCCTGCGCCGCCCTGGCGGCCGGGGTGCCGCCGAAATCGCTGGCGGTCTTCAGCCAATCGGCCCGCGCGCCTGGGACATCGCCCAGGGCCTGCCGGATGATGCCCCGCTCCAACCAGGCCGAGGGATTGTCGGGATTCAATGCAAGGGCCCGCCCGGCCGCCGCCAATGCTTCCGTCGGCCGGCCGAGGTGACGCAGGGCGCTGGCCCGGAAGGTCGCCGCGTCGGCATCGTCGGGGTCCAGGGCCACGGCCCGGTCGAGATCGGCCAGGGCAGCGGCATGATCGCCCAGTTCGGCCAGGATGCGAGCCCGGTCGACCAGATAGTGGGCGACGTCGGGATCGTATTGCAGGGCCAGGTCGATGGCCTGGCGGGCCCGCTCCGGCCGCCGGCCCAGCAACCAGACGTTGGCCGCCTGGGCCATGATGTCGCCGGGGGAGGGTCGGTACTCGGCCGGCAGTTCCGCCGCCAGGGCCTCCAGCCGCTGCGCCGCCCGGTCGTGTTGCCCGGCCTCCAGCAGCGCCAGGGCGGCGCAATGGCGGGCCGGCGCGCCGCCGCCCACCGCCTCCCAGGCCAGGGCGGACTCGAAGGCCGCCATTGGTTCTCGATGGGTCAGGGCCATGCAGGCCCGGTATTGCCGCTCATGGTCGATCTCTTCCGCCCAGGCGCCGCCGCCGCCGAGCAGCAGCGCCACGAGCCACCATTGTCTCGCACCTTTCATCCGCCTAACTTGGCCGCTGTTGGCGGTGGCGGCAAGGATTGGCGGTATGACGGAACCGGGTCGGTTGTTTTGCTTTGGCCTCGGCTACAGCGCCGGCGTGCTGGCCCGCCGCCTGCGCGCCGAGGGCTGGCCCGTCGCCGGCACCAGCCGCGAGGCCGCCGCCCGGGCCGACCTGGCGGCCCAGGGCATCGCCGCCCAGGCCTTCGATCGCGAGATGCCGCTGGCCGATCCCGCCGCCGTCCTGGCCGGCAGCAGCCACGTCCTGCTGTCGATCCCGCCGGACACCGACGGCGACCCGGTATTCGATCGCCACGCCGACGACCTGGCGGCGCTGCCCACCCTGCGCTGGCTCGGCTATCTGTCGACCACCGGGGTTTATGGCGACCACGGCGGCGGCTGGGTGGACGAAGCGACGCCGACGGCGCCGGTCAACACCCGGGGCGCGTGGCGGGTGCGGGCGGAGACCGCCTGGCTGGATTTGTGGCGCGGGCGCGGCCTGCCGGTGCATATCTTCCGCCTGGCCGGCATCTACGGGCCCGGCCGCAACCAGTTCGAGGCGCTGCGCCGGGGCACCGCGCGGCGCATCGTCAAGCCCGGCCAGGTGTTCTCGCGCATCCACGTGGACGACCTGGGCTCGGTGCTGCGGGCCTCGATGGCGCGGCCCGACCCCGGCGCCGTCTACAACGTCTGCGACGACGAGGCGGCCCCGCCCCAGGACGTCGTGGCCCACGCGGCGGCCCTGCTGAACATCGAGCCGCCGCCCGAGATCCCGTTCGACCAGGCGGAGTTGAGCGCCATGGGCCGCAGCTTCTATGGCGAGAACAAACGGGTCCGCAACGACCGCATCAAGCATGACCTGGGGGTCGGCCTGCGCTATCCGAGCTTTCGCGAGGGCCTGGCGGCGATCCTCGCGGCGGAAGATGCGGCGAGGTAGTTTCGGGGACCGGATCCAATCCTGTCCCCGAAACTACCTCGCCCCGGGCTTGGCCCGGGCATCCATCGGCGGCGCGGCGATGCCGCGGAACAGGATGTCCACGGTCTGGGTCGCCACCGTTTCCACCGGCTGCCGGGCCGGATCGTACCATTCGACGGTCCAGTTCAGCGATCCCAGCAACAGCGCCCGCAGCACGCTGGTGTCCAGATCGGCGCGGATCTCGCCGGCCGCCTGCGCCTGCTGCAGCAGATGCTGCCACAATGCGATGTATTCCTCGCGCAACCGTTCGTCCTTTTGCCGCGAGGCCTCGGGTACCTGGCCGAAGGTGCGGATACCGGCCGAGGTATAATCGCCGTGGGCCAACAGGGCCTCCAGATGGGCGGCGACGGCGGCGGCGATCCGCTCGAGATGGCCGGCGCCCGCCGGCAAGGCCGCCAGCCGTCCCTCCACCGCCTCGATCACCACGTGCAGGCCGCGGGCCAACACGGCATCGAGGATCTCGTCCTTGGAGGCGAAATGATAGTAGACGCTGCCGGCCTTGATATCGGCCCGTTCGGCGATCTGCCGCAGGGTCATGGCGCCATAGCCCTGATCGCGCAGCAAGCGGGCCGCGGCATCGAGGATCTGCGCCCGCGAGGCTTCCGACTTGCGGCCCCGCGTCGGACCCTTGGCTTGCATGGTCATCCCTGGCGGCTCCCGGCCGATGGATCATCAGGCGATCCCGGTTCCGCCAATTTACCTAACTAACGTTAGATTGAAAAGGCAGACCCCGGATGGTACCGTGAGCGAGCCTGGATTACTGTTGCAGCAAGGGAATTGGCCATGGACTTCGCCCTCACCCCGGAACAGCAAATGATCTACGACTACGGCAGCAAGCTGGCCCAGTCGTACGACCACAAGCACTGGCTGGAAAAGGCCAGGGCCCACGAATTCCCCAGGGAGATGTGGCAGCGGGCGGCCGAGGACGGCTTCTGCGGCCTGATGGTGCCCGAGGAATACGGCGGCGGCGGCCTGGGTCTGCTGGAAATGGCCCTGCTGCTGGAGGGCATGGCGGATCATGGCGTGCCGCTGTTGATGTACGTGGTCGGCCCGACCATGGCGCTGGGCCATATTTCCAAACATGGCTCGGACCAGCAGAAGAGCCGCTACCTGCCTGACGCCTGCGCCGGCAAGACGCTATTTTGTTTCGCGATCACCGAGCCGACCGCCGGCAGCAACAGCATGCGCATCAATTCCGTCGCCAAGCCCGATGGCAACCGATTCAAGCTGAGCGGCAACAAGGTGTTCATCACCGGCGTCGACGTCTGTGATTACGCCGTGGTGGTGGCCCGGACCACGCCCCACGACCAGGTGCAGCGCAAGACCGATGGCTTCACCCTGTTCATCGTCGACCTGAAGGCCAAGGGCGTCGACTACCACGCCATCGACATGAGCATCGTGGCGCCGGAGGAGCAATTCACGATGTTTTTCGACGAAGTCGACCTGGGGCCGGAGGATGTCATCGGCGAGGTCGGCGACGGCTTCAACACCCTATTCGATCTGTTGAACCCGGAACGGGTGACGGTGGCCGCCCTGTCCTGCGGCATCGGCCGCTTCGCCGTCAACAAGGCGGCGGAGTACGCCTCGGAACGGGTGGTGTTCGACGGCCCGATCGGCGCCTATCAAGGCGTGCAGCACCCCTTGGCGGTGGCCAAGACGCAGTTGGAGATGGCCAGCCTGATGACCCGCCAGGCAGCCTGGCAATACGACAACGGCGAACAGGCCGGGCCGGCCGCCAACATGGCCAAGTACGCCGCCGCCGAGGCCGGCATCATGGGCGTCGAGGCCTCGTTGCAGGCCCATGGCGGCAACGGCTTCACCCACGAATACGGCATCTATGATCTGTATTCCATGGTCCGGCTGATGCGCACGGCGCCGATCAACCGGGAACTGATCCTGAATTACATCGGCGAGCGGGTCCTGGGGATGCCGCGCTCCTACTGACCACGACCCGGGCGGGGAGGCGGAGACATGAGCGAGCTATCGATCCGGTACCGGCGGGCCGACGCCAAGGCGCGGGGCAACGAGCCCTGGTGGCACCCCGTCGAAGGCACCGGCCGGGACCAGGTACGGGCCCTGCAAGACCAGAAGCTGCGCGAGCAGATGGCCTACCTGCAGGAACGCTCAGCCTTCTATCAACGCAAGTACCAGGCGGCCGGAATTGCATTTTCCGACATCCGTTCGGTCGACGATCTGGCCGGGGTGCCGTTCACGGTGAAACAGGAACTGCGCGACAGCCTGGCCGAGGCGCCGCCCTATGGCCTGCACCAGGCCGCCGATCTGGCCGACATCGTGCAGATGCAGGCCTCGTCCGGCACCACCGGCAATCCATCCTACGTCGCCCTGACCGAGAGCGATGCCGAGATGTGGCAGGACCTGACGGCCCGGACCCTGTTCTCCTGCGGTGTCCGGCCGGGCGATCTGGTGCTGCACGGCTTCGGCATGGGCAAGGGTTTCGTCGGCGGCCTGCCGGTGTTCCAGGCGATCCAGTACATGGGCGCCATCGACATCCCGGTCGGCGCCGACGGCGGCGTCGACCGGCTGTTGCGGGCGGCCGACGATCTGCGCCCGCGCTGCGTCGTCGGGGCGCCGAACTTCCTGATCCACGTGGCCGAGATGGCACCGGAGGTATTGGGCAAGCCGGCCAGCGAACTGGGGGTCGAGCGGGTGGTGGTCGGCGGCGAGCCCGGCGGCGGCATCCCCGCCATCCGCAACCACCTGCAGGAGATCTGGGGCGCCAAGTGCTGCGAATTGCTGGGCGGCACCGACCTGGCCGTGGCCTATTGGGGCGAGTGCGACGACCAATCGGGCATGCACGACATCTGCGGCGATCACATCATCGTCGAGCTCCTCGACCCGGAAACGGATGCGGTGCTGGCCTGGGAGAAGGGCGCCCGGGGCGAGCTGATCTACACCGCCATCGGCCGCCAGGCCTCGCCCCTGGTGCGCTTTCGCAGCGGCGATCATGTCGAGGTGCTGGACACCGACTGCGCCTGCGGCCGCACCGGCCCGAAGATCCGCTGTTTCGGCCGCACCGACGACATGCTGATCGTGCGCGGCGTCAACGTCTTCCCCTCGGCCATCCAGGACCTGGTGCTGGCCATGCAGCCCCAGACCAACGGCGTGATGCGGGTGCTGGCGGATTTCGAGGGCCACACCACCCAGGGCAACCTGAAGGTGCTGGTGGAACGCGGCCCGGGCCGCGACGCCGCCGACGACGACGCCTTGCAGGCCTCGGTCGAGCAGCATTTGCGCAATGCCCTGGCCTTCAAGGCGGCGGTGACCATCGTGCCCACCGACCGCTTCGAGAAGCCAGGCGTGCAGAAGGTCGCCCTGACCTTGCGCGAGACGCCGGATTTCCTGTCCGCATGAGCATTCTGCAAACCACCGTCAACACCCAGGCAACCGACTACCTTAGCAACCTGTCGGCTTACCAAACCCGCATCGAGACCCTGCACGGCCACCGCCGGGAGGCCTGCGCCGGCGGCGGCGAGCGGGCCCGCCAGCGGCACATCGACCGCGGCCGCCTGCTGCCCCGGCACCGGGTCGACGCCCTCTTGGACCCCGGCTCGCCGTTCCTGGAGATCGGCCAACTGGCCGGCCTGGCGATGCACGACGGGGTGCCGCCGGGCGCCGGCCTGATCACCGGCATCGGCCTGGTCTGCGGCCGGCTGTGCATGATCATCGCCAACGAGGCGACGGTGAAGGGCGGCACCTATTTCGGCATCACCTGCAAGAAGCACGTCCGCGCCCAGATGATCGCCTGGGAGAACCGCCTGCCGGTGATCACCCTGGTCGACAGCGGCGGCGCCTTCCTGCCGGATCAGGCCAAGATCTTCCCCGACGACGGCGACTTCGGCTCGATCTTCTACAACAAGGTGCGGATGTCGGCCGAGGGCATCCCGCAGATCGGCGTCATCATGGGGCCGTGCACCGCCGGCGGCGCCTACATCCCGGCCCTGTGCGATGAAATCGTCATCGTCCGCGGCAAGGGCTTCATGTATCTGGGCGGCCCCGAACTGACCAAGGCCGCCACCGGCGAGGACGTCGACCGGGAGACCCTGGGCGGGGCTCGCATGCACAGCGCCGTCAGCGGCGTCACCGACCACATCGCCGAGGACGACCACCACGCCCTGGCGATCACCCGCGAGATCGTCCGCGATCTGCGCCAGCCAGCGCTGTCCCGCCGGCGCATCGAGGCGCCATTGCCGCCGCGGCACGACCCGGCCGAGATTCTGGGCATCGTCAGCCGCGATCCGAAGATCCCCACCGACACCACCGAGATCGTCGCCCGGCTGGTCGACGATTCCCGCTTCCAATCCTTCAAGCACCTGTACGGCGACACCCTGCTGTGCGGCTTCGCCCGGATCAACGGTTTCGAGATCGGCATCCTGGCCAACAAGGGGGTGCTGTTCACCGAAAGCGCCCTGAAGGCGGCCCATTTCATCAACCTGTGCTGTCAGCGCGACATCCCGCTCCTCTTCCTGGCCGACGTCACCGGCTTCATGGTCGGCCGCGACGCCGAGGAAGCCGGCATCGCCAAGGCCGGCGCCAAGATGATCACCGCCATGGCCTCGGCCAACGTGCCCAAGTTCACCATCGTCACCGGCGGCGACTACGGCGCCGGCTACCAGGCCATGTGCGGCCGGCCGTTCAAGCCGACGGCGATGTTCGCCTGGCCCAACGCCCAGGCGGCGATCATGGGGCCGGAACAGGCCGCCAACACCCTGGCCATGGTGCAGCGGCAGATCCGCGAGCGCGACGGCCAGCGCTGGTCGGAGGCCGAGGAGGAAGCCTTCAAGGCGCCGATCCGCCGGGAGTACGAGGAGTTCGCCGACGCCTATAACTTTGCCTCGAATTTGTGGATCGACGCCATCATCAGTCCGACCGAAACCCGCGACGTGCTGACCCTGCTGCTGGACTGCGCCGCCCGTGTGCCGGCCAAGGAAACCCGCTTCGGCGTTTTCAGAATGTAGCCGGATGCAGCGAATCCTGATCGCCAACCGGGGCGAGATCGCCTGTCGCATCGCCCGCACCTGCCGCCGCCTGGGCCTGCGCCCCGTGGCCGTGCACTCCACCACCGATCGCCATGCCCGCCACGTACGCGAGATCGGCGCCTCGGTGGAGATCGGCGGCCCGGCGCCCGCCGACAGCTACCTCCGCATCGAGGCGCTGATCGAGGCCGCCCGGGCCCAGGACGCCGACGCCGTCCATCCGGGCTTCGGCTTCCTGTCCGAGAACCCGGACTTCGCCCGCGCGGTCGAGGCGGCCGGCCTGATCTTCATCGGCCCGACGCCCGAGACCTTGGCCGCCCTGGGCGACAAGGGCCAGGCCAAGGCCCTGGCCGCCAAGGCCGGCGTCACCGTCGGCGGCGGCACGGCGACGGCCAGCGCCCGCCCGGCCGAGATCGCCGCCGCCGCCGAGGCCCTGGGCCTGCCGGTGATGCTGAAGGCGGTGGCCGGCGGCGGCGGCCGCGGCATGCGCCGGGTGCTGGAGGCGGCCGAGCTGCCGGCGGCCATCGACGCCGCCATGCGGGAGGCCGAAGGGTCGTTCGGCCGGCCCGACCTGATCGTCGAGCCCTACCTGGCCGAGGCCCGCCATATCGAAGTGCAGATCGCCGGCGACGGCACGGGCGAGGTGATCCATCTGTTCGAGCGGGAATGCTCGTTGCAGCGCCGCCACCAGAAAGTCGTGGAGGAGGCGCCGGCCCCGAACCTGGCGCCGGAGGTCCGCGAGAGCCTGCTGGCCGATGCCTGCGGCCTGGCCCGGGCCCTGAACTACCGGGGCGTCGGCACGGTCGAGTTCCTGGTCGCCGGCGACCGCCACGCCTTCCTGGAGGTCAACCCGCGCCTGCAGGTGGAACATCCGGCGACCGAGGAGGTCACCGGCCTGGACATCGTCGAACTGCAGTTGCGCATCGCCGCCGGCCATGGCCTGGGCCTGCGTCAGGAAGACGTAGAGATTTCCGGTCATGCCGTCGAGGCCCGCCTGTATGCCGAGGATCCCGCCGCCGGCTTCCTGCCCGCCGTCGGCCGGTTGACCCATCTGCGCCTGCCCGAAACGGTACGGCTGGAGAGCGGCGTCGATGTGGGCGACGAGATCACGCCGCACTATGACGCCATGATCGCCAAGCTGATCGCCAGGGGCGAGGATCGACCGGCCGCCCTGGATCGCCTGGCGGCGGCCCTGGCCGCCACCGAGATCGCCGGCATCGACAACAATCTGGAGATGCTGCGCGATCTGCTCGAGCTGCCGGCGGTGCGCCGGGGCACCTGTCATACCGGCCTGATCGAAGCCCGGGACTGGGCCCGGCCGGCGCCGTCGTTCGACTTGCTGGCGGTGGCCGCCGCCCTCTGGCTGTGGCAGCACCGGGCGGCCGCGGACACCGCGCCCTGGGCCACCTGGGGCGGCTTCACCGGCTGGCGCTTCGATCTGGGCGAGCAGCGGACGGGCAACGCCCCGACCCTGCTGCTGGGCTACGGCGACGGCGAGTGGGCGGTGTTCACCGGTCCGATCGACGGCAATGGCGCCCTGCCGGTGACGATCGATGGGCGGAGCGGCCGCATCGCCCTGCACCCGGTGGCCGAGGGTCGCTGCCAGGCGTTGCTGGACGGCCGCTCCCTGACCGTGGATTTCAGCCTGCGCGGCGGGCGGCTGTTCCTGAGCAGCGGCGACGGCCGGGCCGACTTCACCGCCCGGGCACCCCTGACCGTCGAGAACACCGTGCCGGTGGCCGAAGGCAGCCTGGCCTCGCCGATGATGGGCCGTATCCTGGCCGTCAACGTCGCCGTCGGCCAGAAGGTGGCGGCCGGCGCCGTGGTCGCGGTGCTGGAATCCATGAAGATGGAAATGCCCATCCAGGCGCCGACGGCTGGTATGATCGCCGAGATCGCCTGCCAGGAAGGCGACATGGTCGAGCGCGGCGCCCCGGTCGCCCGCATCGAACCGCTAGCGGAATAGACCGGCCGTTCGGGTCGGATGCCGAAAACGAGAGGACAGAAGCATGGCCGATTTCCCAACCCGCGTGGAGTTTCACGAAGAGGGCCCGCGCGAAGGCTTTCAGATCGAACCGGTGACCCACCCCCTGGAGCGGCGGGCGGAACTGATCGATGCCTTGAGCGAGACCGGCCTGAAACGCATCCAGGTGGCCTCGTTCGTCAGCCCCAAGGTGGTGCCGACCATGGCCGACAGCGCCGAGTTGTTCGCCGCCATCCACCCCAAGCCCGGCATCGAATACAGCGCCCTGTGGCTGAACAAGAAGGGCTTCATGCTGGCCAGCGAGGTACCGCAGGTGTTCAAGGACGCCCGGCTGCTGTTCTACACCACCGACGAATTCTCCCGGCGTAACAACAACTGCACCGCCACCGAAATGCGCGACCGCCAGGTGGAATGGCTGGATCTGTACCTCCAGCAGGGCCTGAACCCGGCCGGCGCCTACATCATGACCGCCTTCGGCTGCAATTTCGGCGGCCCGGTGCCACTGGAGGCGGTCACCGATCTGGTCAAATGGGTGATCGATCTGTGCGCCGACCGCAAGGTGCCGCTACCGGCCATGTACCTGGCCGATACCGTCGGCTGGGCCAATCCGGAGGACCTGAAGCGGCGCATCGGCGCCGTCCGCGAGCTGGTCCCCGACGCCCGTATCGGCCTGCACCTGCACGACACCCGCGGCCTGGGCGCGGCGAATGTCTATGCCGCCCTGGAAATGGGCGTCGATCTGTTCGATGCCTCGGTCGCCGGTTTGGGCGGCTGCCCGTTCGCCGGCCACGGCTCGGCCATGGGCGCCGGCAACATCTGCACCGAGGACATGGTATTCCTCTGCCAGGAAATGGGCATCGAGACCGGCATCGACCTGGATGCCCTGATCGAGGCGGCCCTGCTGGCCGAGGACGTCATCGGCCGGCCCCTGAACGGCCGCATCATGCACGCCGGCTCCCTCGAAAAGTACCGCAAGCCGCACTAGAGGAAGACCTGGCCACCGCCATGGCGCGCCGATCAATATTGCCGGCCGCGCTGCTGGCCGCCGTTCTGGCGGCACCGCTCGCCGCGCAACCCATGAGCGACGGCGAGGCCTGCCTGGAAGGCAGCCGCGATGCCGACCTGGACGCCGCCCTGTGCAGCCGGGCCTTGGCCGGCCCCGACCTGGCGCCGCCGACCGCCGCCGCCCTGCTGACCGGCCGGGCCCGCGCCCTGATCCGGCTGTCGGCGCTGGCCCCGGCCCGCCGGGATCTGGACCGGGCCATTGCCCTCAACCCGGTTTCGGCTCAGGCGCATCTGCTGCGCGGGATACTGCAACGGCGTAGCGCCGCCATGGACGGCGCCTTGGCCGATCTCGATCGGGCCCTGGCGCTCAATCCCCATTTCGTCGCCGCCTGGGCCCAGCGCGGCGCACTGCGCCAGCAATCGGGCCGGGCGGACCGCGCCCTGGCTGACTACGACCACGCCCTGGCCCTGCGGGCCGGGCAGTCGACGGCCCTGTTCATGAAGGCCACGCTGCGCTTCCAGCAGGGCGATTTCCAGGCGGCGGCGGATCTGTTCCGCGGCGTGCTGGCGCAGTCGCCGGTGCAATATCCGGTGGCGGCGCTGTGGCTGGCCGCGGCGGTCCGGCGCCAGGGCGGCGACGGCGGCGGCGCCATCGAACCCTATCGCTGGTGGTGGGCCGACGGCGTCTGGCCCACGCCTCTGGTCGCCCTGCTGGCCGGCGAAACCAACCTGCCGCCCGCCGTCACCGCCAGCGAGCAAACGGCGGCCGGCGAGCGCGCCTTGGGCGCCTTCTTCATCGCCCAATGGCTGTTTGCCGAAGGGCAACCGGCGGCGGCGCGCCGCTGGCTGGAGGAAGCCGTCGCCGCCGGCGCGCCCGACCAACCGGAGGTCATCGTCGCCGGGGCGCAGCTACGGGTGCCCAGCGAATAGGTTCTAGCGCACGGTTTGCGGGCTGTCGCCGGCCAGGTCCCGGGGCCGCAGCCAGGAGAACAACAGCCGCGCCGCCAGCATCACCACGGCGACGTGCAGGAAGGCCCAGCCCCAGGCCTGTTGCGACATCCCGCCGGCCAGATCCAGCAACCAGCCCATCACCATCGGGCCGACGAAACCGCCGCCGTAGCCGAGCATGGAATGCACCGCCAGGGTGGCGCCCCGGCGCGCGGGCTCGGCGCTGCCGGCGGCGCCGGCGGTCAGAGAGGAGGAATCCAGCCAGATGACGATGCCGTAGAGCATCACCAGGCCGGCCGCCAGGTAATAGGACAGCGGGCCGAGGAAACCGATCACGGCGGCGCAGACGATCGAGGCCGCCATGGCCAGCCGCACCAACCGTTGCCGGCCCAGGCGGATCGATAGTTCGTTGCCGGCGACACTGGCCCAAGTGCCCAGCAGGGCCATCGCCGTGGCCACCACGGTGGGCCCCAGCCAGCCGCTATCCGTGCCGGTGCGCAGGGCCACGAAGGCCAGGAAGGCGACGCCCCAGCCGCGCAGCACGCTCATTTCCCAGGTGTGGATGCAGTAGGCGGCGGCATAGGCCATGGCCGAGCGGTTGCGCAGCACCGGCCGGAAATCGAACAGCGCCGGCCGCTCGCCCGAAGGGGCCGGCGCCGGCGCGGCCTGCTGCCGTGGCACCGCCAACAGGGCGATCAGCCAGGCCGCCAGGGCACAGCCAGTGGCCACGGCAAAGGCGCCGCGCCAGCCGAACCCGTCGGCCAACAGGCCGGCGAACATGAAGGACAAGGCGCCGGAAATGCCGATGCTGGCGGCATGACCGGTGACCGCACGCGACAACAGTTTGTCGTCGACCCGGTCGGCCAGCAGTTTCAGGCCGGTCATGTAGCTGCCGGCCCAGCCGATGCCGGCGATCGTCCGGGCCGCCGCCGCCGTCCAGAAACCGTCGGCCACGGTGGCGAACATGAGGTGTCCGAGGACGGTGCAGCCGACCCCGAACAGGTAGACCCGGCGCGGGTCGATCCGGTCGGTCAGGGTCACCAGAACCGGCACCGAGATCATATAGGCCAGATAGAACATCGAGGTGATGATGCCGGCCTGGCTGTTGTCCAGCTGCCAGCGGTCGATGAAGCCGGGCAGCAGCGCCGGCCAGGTGTAGGCGCCGATCTGCGCCAGCACCTGGGCGGTACAGACCAGCACCACCAGACGCCCAGCACCGGCCGACGAGGCCGCCGGTGCCTCATCCGCCATCGCGGAACCCCTCATCCGGAGGCGGTAGTGAAAACGCCGGCAGCCGATCAGCGCCGGCAAGACCGACGCCATGCCGACGGCGAATCAACCGTTCGGCTGTCAGTTCCGTTCTTCGGTCCACATCGCCCCTTCCCGCATTCGCCCCGGCCGTAGAGTATCTCGGATGAAACTACCGCAGGTTCGTCGGCTTTCCTAAGCGCCGATCGGCGACAGTCGGGACGGCGATTCTCTTCGTGAATGCGCGGGAGCAGGGCGGTCCTGTGGGATCATCGTCGGCACGAACCCCAGTCGCACGCTAGGGTTCAGCGCGGCAAGGCGGCGTACTACTCGAAAATCGTTGACTCGCGGCGAACACCTGTCGGAAGATTTACCTGCCAATTCAGTGAAGGCATCCGTCAGCGAAAAACACCTCGCTCGATGCCGGCGGGAGGCCTCCAACGATACGGTTGGATTCGCGGATTGACGACGCGAGAAACCCGACAGGGAGGGTGCTGAACGCATGGACCCACCGGACAGTCAAAGCGGGCCTCGCCATGACGCGAGGCCACGGGTCGGATAGCGAACTGCAGAGACTTGGCCACGCAGACCCGATCCGCCGACAACTAGCCTGAGCATGCGAGGGCGACCCCCTAAGGCCTAGGGGATCAGAGCCTCGCCGAAAAGTCCGGATTTGATCCGGTCAAGCGCAGAGGCGCAAATAAAGAGCCCCGTCCAGGCATAGGCCGGCGGGGCTCTCTGCATGGTTCATTTGCCGTGCAGCGATTCCATGTCGGGGGGGCATTGCACTAAGGTGAGGCCGCCTTGCGCCGCCCCATGATCGCGGGAAACCCCATGCAGTATCGCATCGTCCCGGTGACGCCGTTTCGACAGAATTGCAGCCTGCTTTGGTGCCCGGACAGTGGGCGGGCGGCGGTGGTCGACCCGGGCGGCGACCTCGACCGGATCCTGGCCGCCGCCGACGACGCCGGGGTGGAGATCGAACGCATCCTGCTGACCCACGGCCACGTCGACCATGCCGGCGGCGCCGGCGAACTGGCCGACCGGCTGGCGGTACCGATCGAGGGACCCCATGTCGAGGATCAATTCCTGCTCGACCGCATGGCCAAACAGGCCGAGCGCACGGGCCTGGCCGGGGCGCGGCCGGTGAGCCCGGATCGCTGGCTGTCGGAAGGCGACCAAGTCGGCTTCGGCGAGGTCAGCCTGTCGGTGTTGCATTGCCCGGGCCACACGCCCGGGCACCTGGTGTTCCACCACGCCCCGTCGAAGCTGGCGGTGGTCGGCGATGTGCTGTTCCGCGGTTCCGTCGGCCGCTGCGACGGGCCGAAGGGCGACCATATGGAACTGATCAACTCGATCCGGGGCAAGCTGTGGCCGCTGGGCGACGACACCGCCTTCATCCCCGGCCATGGCGATATGTCCACCTTCGCCTTCGAACGCGCCGCCAACGCCTTCGTCTCGGACTTCGTGGAATACTAGAGCATGTCGGGGGACCCGCGATGCTGACCCTGCACGACAACCTCGGCTCCGGCAACGCCTACAAGGTGCGCCTGCTGCTGGCGCAACTCGGCCGGCCGTTCAGGCGCATCGAATACGACGTCACCAGCGGCGAAACGCGAACGCCCGAATACCTGCGCCTGAACCCGAACGGCCGGGTGCCGGCGCTCGAATTCCCCGATGGCCGGGTGCTGGCCGAATCCAACGCCATCCTGTTTTATCTGGCGGAAGGCACGGACTATCTGCCCGGCGATGCCTTCGCCCGGGCCCGGGCCCTGCAGTGGATGTTCTTCGAGCAATACAGCCACGAACCCTACATCGCCGTCGCCCGCTATTGGCTGCATTTCCTCGACCGCCGCGACGGCCTGGAGGAAAAGTGGCAGAAGGGCCATCAGGCCCTGGCGGTGATGGAGGAGCATTTGGCCGAACACGATTTCTTCGCCGGGACCGGCTATTCCATCGCCGATATCGCCCTCTACGCCTATAGCCACGTGGCCGACGAGGCGGAGATGGACCTGGCCCCCTACCCGGCCCTGCGGCGCTGGCTGGACCGGGTGGCGGACCAGCCGGGACACGTGCTGATCAGCCAGGCCGAGTTCGACTGACGTTGGCGATGACGTTCACGTCCATTTGAAGATCGCCCGAAAATAGCCCCATTGCCGTCACCGCCCCGCCGCGCCGGCGCACCTTAATGCCAGGCATCGCGGACGCGGTTCCGGACCTGCCCCCCACCCCCGGACCGCGTCCACGGCTTGGCCTGCCGCGCCCGGCGATCCCTTCCCGCCGTAGCGGCGGGCTCTTTTTTGCTGTCCGCCGATCACGAAATCGCCATATTTCCGCCCTTGCGGCGCCTTGGCGAAACGCCAATATAGGAGCGAAACAGGCGTGGGGAGGATCGCGTTATGGAGAAGTACCGGCCAACGGCCTTGGCCTCGACCGCCGCCTTCTCGGTCGCCCGGGGTGATGGCGCCCTGTTCCCCGTCGTCTTGGCCGGCCTGCTGGGCCTGTGGGGCCTGGGGGCGCTGGCATTGTCCTGCCCATCGACCCTGACCAGCGCCGAAGTCGAGACACTGCAGCCCCGCCAGTACGTCAGCTGTCAGCCGGCCGAGGATCGGGCACCGGGCCAGTTGCTGCGCTGCATCGTTGAAACGCCCGCCCAGCGGCCCCGGGACATCTGATCGTGCGCCCCTGGCGCGCCGCCGCGCTGGTCTTGGCGGCGATGGTCCTGGCCGCGCCGGCGGCGGCCGACTCCCTGACCCGCGGCATCACCGTCCAGGGCGAAGGACGCATCGCCGCGCGCCCCGACATGGTGCTGCTGCACGCCGGCGTCAGCCATCAGGCGCCGACCGCCAAGGCGGCCCTGGCCGGCCATACCGCCGGCATGGCGAAACTATTGGCCGCCTTGAAGGATTTCGGCCTGGCGGACCGCGATATCCAGACCCGGCAAATCCGCTTGCAGCCGATCTTTGCCCGGCGCAAGCGACAGGACGACAACCCCGCGCCCATCGCCTTCCGGGCCAGCGGCGACCTGCGCCTACGCTTGCGCCAGGTGGACCGCGCCGGCGACCTGCTCGACCGCCTGGCGGCGGCCGGCAGCAACACCCTCTCGGGTCTGCAGTTCACCTTCGCCGAGCCGCGGGCGTTGCAGGACCGGGCGCGTCAGACGGCCATCGCCGATGCCCGGCGCCGGGCCGAGCTTTACGCCCGCGAGGCCGGCGTCAGCCTGGGGCCGGTGCTGCAAATCCGCGAGGGTGGCGGCATGGTGCAGATGCGCGAATTCCGCGCCATGGCCGCCGACCGGGGCGCCGCCATCGCCCCCGGCGAGAACGAAATCCGCATCGGCGTGACGGTCGTTTTCGCGATCGAATAGGCGTTTCCAGCCGAATGCCAGGCTGTCGTCAATCGGCCGCCGCGTCGGGCAGCGGCAGCCGGCCCTTGATGATCTTGCGGGTCGGCGTCAGGGGCATTTCGTCGACCAGGACCAGCCGTTCCGGCAGCTTGGTCTTGGCGATGCCGTGCTCCAGCAGGTAATGGCACAATTCGTCCAGGGTCGGCGTCGCCTCCGGCACCGCCACCGCGAAGCAGCAGGCCCGCTCGCCCAATACCTGGTCCGGCAGCGGCACGATGGCGGATTGCTGCACGGCGTGATGCTGGTCCAGCAGTTCCTCGATCTCGCGCGGGTTATATTTCACCCCGCCGCGGTTGATGATGTCCTTGATGCGGCCGGTGATGGCGATGTTGCCGGCAGCATCGCGCACCGCCAGATCGCCGCTGCGGAACCAGCCGTCGTCAGTGAAGGCAGCCCGGTTGGCATCGTCGTTGTCGAAATAGCCGGGAAACAGCAGCGCACCGCGGCATTGCAACTCGCCCTCCTCGCCGTCGGCCAGCGCCCGGCCGTCCTCGTCGACGATGCGGGCCTCGGTCCCCGGCGACGGCCCACCGGCCGACGTCGCCGCCACCTCGATACCGTCGCCGGGCCGGCAGTACAGGCCCGCCTGGGTTTCCGTCATACCCCATAGCTGGGTCACCGCGCAGTCCGGCAGTTTGCCGGCGAAAGCGCGCGCCAGCTCCGACGGCACGGCGCTGCCCGAGAGCACCGTCAGGCGCAGGGAGGAGAAATCGTGCTGCTCCAGCAATCCCAAACCGATACAGGCGGCGATGTGGGCCGGTGCGGCGAACAGCGCCGTCGGCCGGCCCGCCGCCACCGCCTGGGCCAGGTCCGGCGGCGTGAAGGCCGGCAGCAGCAGGTTGGCGGCGCCGGCGCACAGCGCCAGATGGAAGCTGTACAGTGCGAACAGATGCCCGAAGGGCGCGGCCGACAGCAGGATGTCAGCCTCGCCCAGGCCGTGCTCCGGCAGGCCGAGGCGGGCGTTGGACAGCATGGTGTGATAGTTGTGCGGCACCGCCTTGGGGCTGGCGGTGGTCCCCGAGGTATAGAGCAGCAGGAACGGATCGGCGGCGCTGGGCCCCTCGATGGCCATGGCATCGGCGCTGGGATCCCCGTCGAGGAGATCGCCGAACGGCACCGCGCCGTCGACCGCGCCGCCCAGGGCCACCACCCAACCCAGGTTGGGCAGGCCGGCCCGCAGGCCAAGGGCGCATGCGGCGGCGGCGAAACCACCCGCATCGGCCAGGCAGATCACCGCCCGGGCCCGGCTGTGACCCAGCAGGGTTTCGAACTCCCGCTCCCGATGCGGCATGTACAAGGTGGTCATCACCGCGCCCAGGCGGGCGATGGCCAGGAAGCAGATCAGGTATTCCGGCAGATTGGGCAGTTGCACGGCGACCACGTCGCCCTTGCGCAGGCCCAGGCGATGCAGGCCGCCGGCCAGGCTATCGACCCGCCGGGCCAGTTCGCCGTAGCTCATGGCCTCACCGTCCCAAAGCAGCGCCGGCCGTTCGGGCCGCTCTTCGGCATGGCGGGCCAGCCAGCCGCCGAGGGTATCGCCGGCCCACCAGCCGTTGTCGACGTAGTGACGCACCCGCTCGGGATCGAAGGCCATGGCGGCGCGCAGGCGCAGGGCCTCCTCGCTCATCTGAAACCTATCCTCGTGGGGCGTGAACCGCTCGGCCCGGAAGCGGCGGCCGCCGCCCAATTCCAGCAGGCGGTGATAATGGCCGGTGCGGAAGCGCCGCCGCTCCATCACCGTGCGGATGTACATCACCTGGACCTCGTCCAGGCCGATGCGGTCGGCGATCTGCCGGTCGGTCAGGCCCAGATCGGCCTGCCGGGCCGCGATGGCGGTGAAGTCCAACTCGCGGACCGGATCGCCGTGCCGGACCTGCAGGTTGTGGCTCAGCTCGAAGATGACCTGGCCGTAGCTGTCGATCGTCTCGGCGGTGACACCGAGCTGGCGCCGTGTCAGGCCCCGGGGCATTCCTTAGGCGTCCTGTTTCTGGGCCGCCTGGGAGCGGCGAATGGGATCGGCCAGGGGCGCCCGGGTGGCCAGCGGACAGGCCCGCATGCATTCGAAACACTGGGCCAGCAGGCCGCCCGAGCCGACCGACATCTTGTACCAGAGCATCTTGCGGTCGGGATCGAACAGCGCGTCCTCGCGATCGAGGGGGTCCTCGGCCGCCAGGGCCTCGGCGATTAGGGCCGGCACCGCCTCGTACTGCTGGCTCATCTCGGCGCAGGCGGCCATGTCGTAGCGCATCTCCAACTGCTTGCCGGCCTCGTCCAACTCGCCGCCCAGGCACTGCACCGGGCAGAACTTCATGCACGGCGTCTGGCCAGTCTGGCGAAACAGGTTGACGCAGGACGGCGCCGGGCAAGGGTTCTCCGCCAGCGGCTTGTCGGGCGGCAGCTTCAGCTCGGTGAACACCGAGGCCAGGTACATGTAGCCGTAATCGG
>JASLMH010000005.1 GCA_030746635.1 Alphaproteobacteria bacterium
CGAGGCGGGCCTGCAAGACGTCATTCGCAACAGCCTTAGGACGCTGGCGCGATGACCGATGGCGGCGCACCGGACCGGTTGATCGGCACCGAGGCGGTCGGCGCGGAGCAGCAGGACACCGGGTTGCGCCCGCAGGGCCTGGCCGAATTCGTCGGTCAGGCGGCCGAGAAGGGCAACCTTCGGGTCTTTATCGAGGCGGCGCGCAGTCGTGGCGAGGCGCTGGATCACGTGCTGTTCCACGGCCCGCCCGGCCTGGGCAAGACGACGCTGGCGCAAATCGTCGCGCGCGAGCTGGGCGTCTCGTTCCGCGCCACCTCGGGCCCGGTGATCGCCAAGGCCGGCGACCTGGCGGCGATCCTGACCCATTTGGAAGCCCGCGACGTTCTGTTCATCGATGAAATTCATCGTCTGAACCCGGCCGTGGAGGAGGTGCTGTACCCGGCCATGGAGGATTTCCAGCTGGACCTGGTGATCGGCGAGGGACCGGCGGCGCGCAACGTCCGTATCGACCTGCCGCCCTTCACCCTGGTCGGCGCCACCACGCGTTCGGGCCTGATCACCACGCCGCTGCGGGAACGGTTCGGCATTCCGATCCGGTTGAATTTCTACGAGGTCGACGAGCTGGAATCGATCGTGCGGCGCGGTGCCCGCCTGCTGGAGCTGGATCTCACCGGCGACGGCGCGCTGGAGATCGCCAAGCGTTCGCGTGGCACGCCGCGGGTGGCGGTGCGGCTGCTGCGCCGGGTGCGGGACTTCGCCACCGTGGCCGGCGCCGACCGCATCGATGCGGTGAAGGCGGATGCGGCCCTGAATCGACTGGAGGTCGACCAGCGTGGCCTCGACGCCATGGACCGGCGCTATCTCGGCTGCATCGCGGAGGATTTCTCCGGCGGCCCGGTGGGGGTGGAAACCCTGGCCGCCAGCCTGTCGGAACAGCGTGACGCGATCGAGGAAATCATCGAACCCTATCTGATCCAGCAGGCGCTGCTGCAGCGGACGCCGCGGGGGCGGGTGCTGACCCGGCATGGCTACGCGCATCTCGGCCTGGCGGTGCCTGACGGCATGGACCAGCAGTTGCGGATGCTGGCGATCGACGAGGCGGAAGGGGACGGCGATGGTTGAGCCGGTGCCGATCCACCCCACCGTCGCCGAGCATCGCTTCGCCGTCCGGGTGTATTGGGAAGATACCGATGCCGCCGGCATCGTCTACTACGCCAACTACCTGCGCTATCTGGAACGCGCGCGCAGCGATCTGGTGCGCCGGGCCGGGGTCGATCAGGCGGCGTTGCTGGCAGCCGAGGGCGTGGTCTTTCCGGTGCGCCGATGCGAGATCGACTATCTGCTGCCGGCCCGCCTGGATGACACCCTGGAAGTCCGCACCGTGCTGGACCGGGTCGGCGGCGCCAGCCTGGATCTGCGTCAGGACATCCATCGCGGTGACGAAACCCTGGTGCGGGCCGGAATTCGATTGGCCTGCATCGGACCGAACGGACGACCGCGACGCCTGCCGGCGGAGGTGCGGGCGGCATTGGACGGACGACACAGTTTTGCCGGAAGGGACAAATAGATGGAAAGCCAGGCAGTAGACGCCATAACGCTGGCCGGCTCGGTGGGCAGCACCGATTTATCGCTTTGGGGGCTGTTCAAGAAGGCCGACATCGTGGTCAAGGTGGTGATGATCTGTCTGATCGTCGCCTCATTCTGGTGCTGGGCGATCATCTTCGAGAAGGCGTTCCGCTTTCGCCGATTGGTCACCCAGGCCGACGACTTCGAGGATTCATTCTGGTCCGGGGGCAGCCTCGAGGACCTTTATGACCGCATCGGCACCCGGCCCGATCACCCGATGGAATTGCTGTTCTCGTCGGCGATGCGCGAATGGCGGCGGTCGACCGCCAAGGGCCTGACCGACGACGATTCCCTGCGCGCCGGCATCAAGGAACGCATCCTGCAGGTCATGCACATCACCCTGAACCGCGAGATCGAACGCCTGGAACGCTATCTGGGCTTCCTGGCCACGGTCGGTTCGACGGCGCCGTTCATCGGGCTTTTCGGCACCGTCTGGGGGATCATGAATTCCTTCCAGGCGATCGCCCTGACCAAGAACACCAACCTCGCGGTGGTCGCGCCCGGCATCGCGGAAGCGTTGTTCGCCACGGCCCTGGGCCTGGTGGCGGCGATTCCGGCCGTCGTGGCCTACAACAAATACTCCACCGACCTGGGCCGATATACCATCCGGCTGGAAGGGTTCGTCGGTGAGTTCGCCGCCATTCTATCGCGGCAACTGGACGAACGGAGCGAGTGATGGCCGGGCCCTTCCTGAATTCCGGTGGCGGTAGGCGGCGGCCCGGTGAACACCGCCCGATGTCGGAAATCAACGTCACCCCCTTCGTCGATGTCATGCTGGTGCTGTTGGTGGTGTTCATGATCACGGCGCCACTATTGACCGTCGGCGTGCCGGTCGATCTGCCGCAGACGGTGGCCGACACCTTGGAAGGCAACCAGGAACCGCTGATCATCTCGGTCGACTCCGACGGCAAGATCTTCTTGCAGGAGACCGAGGTGAAGCTGCCCGATCTGGTGCCGCGCCTGATCGCCATCGGCGAGAACCAGACCTCGCGGCGGCTTTTCCTGCGGGCCGACAAGGGCGTCAACTACGGCGCCGTCATGCAGGTCATGGGCACCGTCAACGCCGCCGGCTTCACCAAGATGGCCCTGGTGGCTCAGGCGCCGAAGAGCGGGGAGTGACACATCGGTGCGAACCGGTATCACCATATCGACGTTTCTGCATGTCGGCGCCTTGTTCGCGGTCTATTACGGCGTGCCGGAACTGCTTGATCGGCCGGTGATCGAGGAGCATCCGATCATTGTCGATCTGGTGACCATCGCCGAGGAGACGATCTCGCAGCGCCCGCCCGAACCGACGCCCAAGGAAACGGAGAAGGTGAAGGAGCCGCCGCCCGAACCGCCGAAACCGGAACCGAAGAAATCCGTCGCGGCCCCGCCACCACCACCGCCGCCGCAAGCGTCGCCACCGGTGCCGGACAAGCCCAAGGCCGTGGCGATGCCGGAGCCTGAGGTGCCGAAAGAGAAGCCGAAACTACGGCGCGAGGTGGTGCCGCTGCCGAAACCGGTGCCGGTGACCAAGCCGAAGCCGCCGAAGGCCGACCAACGCCTGGAAACGACGCGGGCATTCCGGACCATGCCGAAGCCGCGTAGCAAGCCAAAACCCCGGCACCGGCGGTTCAGCACCGATCGGATCGCCGCTTTGCTGGACAAGGACCAGGAGAAGAAGCGAACAGAGTCGTCGTCAAACGAGCCGGCGCGCAAGACGGCACCATCAACGCCGGCAGTGGCGCGGACATTGGATGACCGGCTGAGCATGAGTGAAATGGACGCCATCATCAACGCCATCAAGCAACAAATCCACGATTGTTGGTCGATTACGGCCGGAGCGAGGAACGCCGCGGACCTGAAGGTTCGGATCAAGTTTTTCCTGAATTCCGACGGCTCCGTGGAAGGCAATCCCGAAATCATCAGTAGTCCGCGCGATGACGATCCATTCTACCAGGCTGCGGCGGATAGTGCTCGGCGTGCGGTATTGTCTTGCAGCCCATTTCGGGGTCTTCCAGTAAAGAAGTATACGCACTGGCGTGAGCTAATTTTGACCTTCGATCCGCGTGAAGTGATGGGCGGATAGGGTGACGGGAAAGCTAGGATAGGCAAGTGATGCGGATGTTATTTTTGCGATGGATGCCGGCTGTTTTGGGTCTGCTGTGGCTGGCGGCGACGGCCGATCCGGCGCGGGCGGCGTTGGAGATCGACATCACCAGGGGCAACGTCGATCCGTTGCCGATCGCGATCCCCGATTTTCATGCCGGCGACGGCGCGGGCGACCGCGGCAAGGACATGGCCCAGGTGATTACCGCCAATCTGGACCGATCGGGGTTGTTCCAACCGCTCGATCCGCGGGCCTTCATTCAAACGGTGGAATCTTTGCAGGCGCGGCCGAGATTCGCCGATTGGCGCCTGATCAAGGCCCAGGCCCTGGTTTCCGGCAAGGTGGAGGTGCAAGCCGACGGACGACTGCGGGTGGAATTCCGCCTATGGGACGTGCTGGCCGGCGAACAGATGACCGGCCTGGTTTATTTCACCACGCCGGGCAACTGGCGACGCATCGCCCATGTCATATCCGATGCGATCTATAAGCGCCTGACCGGCGAGGAGGGGTATTTCGACACCCGTATCGTCTACGTCGCCGAGAGCGGCCGGCGTGATCGGCGCGTCAAGCGGCTGGCGATCATGGATCAGGATGGCGCCGCGCACCGCTTCCTGACCGACGGCAGCTACCTTGTCCTGACCCCCCGTTTCTCGCCCTCGCGTCAGGAGATCACCTATCTGTCCTATTACCGGGACACACCGCGGGTCTATTTGTACAACATCGATACCGGCCGACAGGAAGTCCTGGGCGACTTTCCGGGCATGACCTATGCGCCGCGCTTTTCGCCGGACGGCAACAAAGTGATCATGAGCATGGCGCGGGACGGCAAATCGAATGTCTACGCCATGGATCTGCGGACCCGGGCGATCAATCGACTGACCTCGGGCCCGGCGATCGATACCTCGCCCTGCTATTCGCCGGACGGCAAGCAGGTGGTCTTCAATTCCGATCGCGGCGGCAGCCAGCAGCTCTATGTGATGAATGCCGACGGCGGCGATGTGCGCCGCATCAGTTTCGGCGACGGGCGCTATGCCACGCCGGTCTGGTCGCCGCGCGGCGATCTGGTCGCCTTCACCAAGATGCGCAAGGGTACCTTCTTCATCGGCGTCATGCGGCCCGACGGCAGCGGCGAGAGAATCCTATCCGAGAGTTTCCTGGACGAGGGGCCGACCTGGGCGCCGAATGGCCGGGTTTTGATGTTTTTCCGTCAGGAACCGGCACGCAAGGGTGGCAGGGGCGGACGCACCCGGTTGTGGTCGGTTGACCTGACCGGCTACAACGAACGCGAAATCGTTACCCCGATCGATGCGTCCGATCCCGCTTGGTCGCCGCTAAGCCCCTTGAATCGTTAAGTGATCGCCGCTACAGTCGGCGCCGAGTCGAACCGAGGGATTGCACATACCGAAGCAGGTTACCATCAGACCGCCGGCATGCCGGTCGAAGACGTTTCGCGGTGGCGATCGAAACGGCGGTTGTGAAATTGATGCTGCCACTGTATGCGTTGCGTTGGCTTGTTTGGCGCTACCCATTGCGGCGTGAGCCGAGAAAAAGGAGTGGTCTCGATGGTCTTTGAGAAATTTGGGCTGAAAGCCGTGAGCATGGCAGCGGTCATGCTCTTGGTCGCGGCCTGTGAAACGCCGGTTGAGGAAAAGGCTGAAACGTCGGGAACCGGGGCGGCGCAACAGAAAACCACGACGGCGGCGGCACCCAAGGCCGAACCGAAGGTCACCATGGAAAGCAAGGTGATTCCGGGTAGCCAGGAGGACCTAGTCCTCAACGTCGGCGATCGCGTGTTTTTCGATTTCGACAAATCCGATCTCAAGCAGAAGGCGCGTCAGACCGTCGAGCGCTGGAGCGAGTGGATGAAGCAGCATCCGGCGGTGACGGTGACCGTGCAGGGCCATTGCGATGAACGCGGCACCCGCGAATACAACCTTGGCCTGGGCGAACGGCGCGCGGATTCGGTGCGCAAGTACCTGATCGCCCTCGGCGTCAACGCCGATCGGGTCGGCACGATCTCCTATGGCAAGGAGCGGCCGGTATGTGTCAGCAGTAACGAAGGTTGCTGGTCGCAAAACCGCCGCGGGGTGATGGTGGTCAACTAGACCCTCCGCCGACCATCGCGCCAGCCAACAAACGGGCCTGTCCATCGGCCGCCGGAGACGGCGCCGGGGCAGGCCCGCACTATTTGGGCCAGAAGGACGGCGCGGCTATAATTCGGACACATTCATTTGTTAGGGAGCCTAGCTCCAGCACCATCGGCTGATAGGAACCAATGTCTTCCGCGCGTCGCCAATCCGTTTCGCAGCAAAAGTCATCGACCGGCCGTAGGGCGGTGGCCTTGGCCATGGCTTGCGCCCTGTGGTCGGCGCCGGCTTTGTCGCAGAGCACAGACGTACAGCCGCTTTTGCAGCGGCTCGACCGGTTGGAACGCGATCTCAAGGACATCCAGCGCGCCGTCTATCGCGGCGAAAAGCCGCCCACGCCAAAGCCAGGGGCCGGCGCGCCGGCGAAAGACAAACCGGTGGGCACCGGGCGTCTGGTCGATGCGGAAATCCGTCTAAGCCGCCTGCAAAGCGATATGCGCTCCTTGACGGGACAACTCGAAGAGGTTCAGCACGGCATTCGCACGGTGCGCAATCGGCTGGATGCCCTGGTCAAGGATGTCGATTTCCGCCTCGGCGAGCTCGAACGGCGGATGGCGGCGATGGCCAAGCCGGCGACGCCGGCGGAGCAAGCCGCGGCGACCGCCGGGGCGGAAGCCGAGGGCGGCAAGCCGGCGGCGGCGCCGGCCGGCGATGGCCAGGCGACCCCGGCCAAGGTGGCGAAGGCGTCGGTTCTGCCCGACGGGTCCCCGATGGAGCGTTACAAATACGCCTATTCGCTGTTGGTCAAACTGCGCTTCGACGAGGCCGAGGTGGCCTTTCAGGAATTTCTGGCGGCCCATGCCGAGGACAAGCTGGCGGGCAATGCGCAATATTGGCTGGGCGAGACCTATTATACCCGGAACAAGCTGCAGGAGGCGGCGCGGGCCTTCCTGGAAGGGGTGCGGCGCTATCCCGACAGCAACAAGGCGCCGGACACAATATTGAAACTTGCCATTACCCTGCGCAAACTTGGCCAGCGGGAGGAAGCCTGCAGCGCCCTGAGCGAATTGCAGGACCGCTTCCCCGATCCCACGGCGCGGCTGCGCCGCCTGATGCAGAACGAATTGAAGGCGGCAACTTGCGGTTGACGGCCGAGGCGCCAGGTACCGATACCCGGACCATGGATATTTCCGCCCCCGACGGCCGCGCCGTCGGCGCGCGGGCATTTGCCGATCTGATGCGACCGCTGGGCCCATTCGAGGCCGCGCCGACCCTGGCGGTGGCGGTGTCGGGCGGCGCCGACAGCATGGCCCTGGCGCTGCTGGCGGCTGCTTGGTCGGGCCGGCGTGGCGGCCGGGCCATCGCCCTGACGGTCGAACATGGCCTGCGCCCCGGCTCGGCGGCGGAGGCCAGACAGGTGCGGGAATGGCTGGCGGACCATGCCATCGCCCATCACATTCTGCGCTGGCGCGGCCCGAAACCGACGGCCGGGATGCAGGCGGCGGCGCGTCGGGCGCGCTATGATTTGTTGAGCGCCTGGTGCCGACGGCACGGCTGTCTGCACCTGTTGACCGCGCACCACCGGAATGATCAGGCGGAGACGCTGGCGATGCGGTTGCGGCGCGGCACCGGCGTCGAGGGCCTGGCCGGTATGCCGGCGGTCCGCGCCCTGCCGGGGGTCCGCCTGCTGCGTCCCTTGTTGAGCCACAGCCGGGCCGATCTGATCGCCACCTTGGCGAAGCGTCGGCAGGCCTGGCTGGAAGACCCGAGCAACCAGAATCCGGTTTTCGCCCGGATCCGGGAACGACGCTATCTAAGGGCGGTCGACGACGACGACGCGACGACGGCGAATTTGCTCCGCCTGGCGGACGAGGCCGCCTCGCTGCGCCAGACGATCGAGGCCGCGGTCGCCGATCTGGCGGCGTCGGCGGTGTCGCTACACCCGGCCGGGTTTTGCCTATTGGACCCCCGCGCCTGCCGGGGCGCCGGTTCGGCGCTGACCTCGCGGCTGTTGGCGCAGGTTCTGGTCAGTATCGGCGGTGGCGACTTTCGGCCCCGGCGCGATCGTTTGCATCCGCTGTGCGATGCGGTTTTCAATGGCGGCCTGGAGGCCGGCCGGACCCTGGCCGGATGCCGCCTGCTGCCGTACCGGGGACGGCTTTTGATCTGCCGCGAGCCGGGCCGGCTGCCGGCGGCGCTGACGATCCAGGACGGGCGACCGCGGCGTTGGGATCGTTTCAAGGTGTGGTTGGATGCCGATGCCGGCGATGGGTGCTTGTGGGTGGGCGCCTTGGGCGCGGATGGCTGGCGCCAGGTTCGTGATCGGACGGCGATCCGGCTGCCGGGGCCGGTGCCGCCGAGCCTGCCGGCGCTACGCCTGGGCGACCGGGTGCTGGCGGTGCCCCATCTTGGCCCGCTGGCCGGCGAACCGGCCGGGATTCCGCAATTCGCGGCACAATTCGCCCCGCCCCGGGCGTTGAACGAAAACGGTCTGGCGGTCGTCCGGGCGGTTGTCTAATGGCGTCTTAGCATTATCTTTATGGAAACAGCCTAACATGGTGTAATGGTTCGGCTCGCCGGATGGCGGGAAACCTGTAGGTTGGCGTCGACGCAAGACCGGAAATCGGCGGTAGTGGACCGCGGGAGAAGGAAGCAAGGTGAACAATTTCAGCCGTAACATCGCCCTGTGGGTGATCATCGCGTTGCTTGTGTTGGCGCTTTTCAACCTCTTCCAGGGTCCGGCTTCGCGCGGTCCCAGCACAAATCTGCCGTATTCCCAGTTCCTTTCCGAGGTCGAGGCCGGACAAATTCGCGACGTTACCATCCAGGGCAACTCGATCGACGGCCACTACACGGGCGGCAACGCCTTCAATTCCTACGCTCCCAACGATCCCGATCTGGTGCGCAAGCTGAATCAGCATGGTGTCACCATTTCCGCCGCGCCTGACGAGGAAGGCTCGCCGACGCTGTTCGCGATCCTGTTGAACTGGTTCCCGATGCTGCTGTTGATCGGCGTCTGGATCTTCTTCATGCGGCAGATGCAGTCGGGCGGCGGCAAGGCGATGGGCTTCGGCAAGTCGAAGGCCCGCCTGCTGACCGAACGCCAGGGCCGGGTGACCTTCGATGACGTCGCCGGTATCGACGAAGCCAAGGATGAGTTGGAGGAGATCGTCGAGTTCCTGAAGGATCCGCAGAAATTCCAGCGTTTGGGCGGACGGATCCCCAAGGGTGCGCTGCTGGTCGGACCGCCGGGAACCGGCAAGACGCTGTTGGCCCGCGCCATTGCCGGCGAAGCCAATGTGCCGTTTTTTACCATCTCCGGCTCTGATTTCGTCGAGATGTTCGTCGGTGTCGGCGCTAGCCGGGTCCGCGACATGTTCGAACAGGCCAAGAAGAACGCGCCCTGCATCATTTTCATCGACGAGATCGATGCCGTTGGCCGCCATCGCGGTGCCGGTTTGGGCGGCGGCAACGACGAGCGCGAACAGACCCTGAACCAATTGCTGGTGGAAATGGACGGCTTCGAGACGAACGAAGGCGTGATCCTGATCGCCGCCACCAACCGTCCCGACGTGCTGGATCCGGCGCTGTTGCGGCCCGGCCGTTTCGACCGTCAGGTGGTGGTGCCCAACCCCGACATCCTGGGCCGCGAGAAGATCCTGAAAGTGCATATGCGCAAGGTGCCGATGGCCCCCGATGTCGAGTCCCGCACCATTGCCCGCGGCACCCCGGGTTTCTCCGGCGCCGACCTGGCCAACCTGGTGAACGAGGCCGCCCTGTTGGCGGCGCGCAAGAACCGCCGGGTCGTCACCATGGCGGAGTTCGAGGAGGCCAAGGACAAGGTGATGATGGGCTCCGAGCGTCGCTCGATGGTGATGACCGAGGAAGAAAAGGAACTCACCGCCTATCACGAGGCCGGGCACGCCCTGGTCGGTTTGCTCGTCAAGGGCAACGATCCCCTGCACAAGGTTACGATCATTCCGCGCGGCCGCGCCCTGGGCGTGACCATGAACCTGCCCGAGCACGACAAATACGGCTTCAAGAAAAGCGAAATCCTCGCCAAGCTGGCCATGGCCTTCGGTGGTCGCGTCGCCGAAATACTGATCTACGGGCTGGAGAACGTCACCACCGGTGCCGGCGAGGACATCAATCAGGCCACCGGTTGGGCCCGGCGCATGGTCACGGAATGGGGCATGAGCGAGAAGTTAGGGCCCTTGCGCTATTCCGAGAATGAACAGGAAATCTTCCTCGGCCATTCGGTGACACAGCGCAAGAACGTCTCGGACGCCACCGCCAAATTGATCGACGATGAAGTACGGCGCATCATCGAAGAGGCGGAAGCCAAGGCCATGGAAGTGCTGAAGGAACATCTCGACGATCTGGACAGCCTCGCCAAGGCGCTGTTGGAGTACGAGACCCTGAGCGGCGAGGAGGTCAAGCAATTGCTGCGCGGCGAGGCGATCAGCCGGCCGGAGGAATCCGAACCGCCGGAAGATTCTGCCGCCGCGACCTCGGTACCGCCGTCCAGCAAGAAGAAGCCGGGCGGCCCGGGCGGGCTGGCGCCCGAGCCGCAGCCCGGTTCCTGACCGGGGAGCACGGCCCTGACCGACCGCGCCGACGCGCTTATCGACACGTCCGTCGAAACTGTTTATCTGTCACCAATTCTGTCCACCACCGATGGCGCCGGGCCGACGACGGCCGACGATTTGCCGTTCAGCCATTGTCATCTGATCCGGCGCGGCGCCGATGGCCGGGGCCGGTGGCAACAATTGTCGGCGGCCGAGGCCAAACGTTGCGCACCTGAGTGTTTCCGCCGACTGTTCGAAGCACGGCCGGCCCGAGCAAGGGTGATGGGCATCATCAACGTGACGCCGGACAGTTTCTTCGACGGCGGCCGCACCGATACGGCCGAGGCCGCCATCGCCAGGGGCCGTCAATTGGCGGCGGAGGGCGCCGATATCCTGGATATCGGTGGCGAATCCACCCGGCCGGGGGCCGATCCGGTGCCGATGGCGGTGGAACTGGCGCGGGTCATCCCGGTCATCGAGGCTCTGGCGACGCTCGGCCCGACGCTGTCCGTCGATACGCGCAGGGCCGAAGTGATGGTGCGGGCGGTCGCCGCCGGCGCCACCATGATCAACGACGTCAGCGCCCTAAGCCATGATCCGGAAAGCCTGGCCCGGGCGGCCGAATTGGCGGTACCGGTGGTGCTGATGCACAGCCGCGGCACGCCCGAAACCATGACCGGGCTGACCGACTATGCGGACGTAACACTGGACGTTTACGACGACCTGGAAGGTCGTATAGCCGCCTGCCAAGTGGCGGGCATCGACCGCGGCCGGTTGATCATCGATCCGGGTCTCGGTTTCGCCAAGACCGCGGGGCAAAGTGCGGAGTTGCTGCGCCGGCTGGCGGTGCTGCACGGCCTGGGCTGTCCCGTGCTGGTCGGCGCCTCGCGCAAGAGCTTTCTGGTGCCGCTGGCCGGCGGCGACAAGGCCGAAGAACGCCTGCCGGCGTCGCTGGCGGCGGCGATCTGGGCCGCCAGCCAAGGCGCGGCGATCCTGCGGGTGCATGACGTGGCGGCCACCGTGCGGGCGCTGGCCACCCATCGCGCCCTGGCGGGCGCGCCGGTGCAATAGCGCTGCACGGTCGCCACCGCCTGTGCTAGTTTCCCGCCGGCAGGCCGGCTGAACGTCAAGGAATCGCGAGAAGGCGCATGCAGCGGAAATTCTTCGGAACCGACGGCATCAGGGGTGCCGCCAATTCCTGGCCGATGACGGCCGAGATCGCCGTTCGCGCCGGCATGGCGGCGGGACTGCAATTCACCCGGGGCGACCACCGCCACCGGGTGGTCATCGGCAAGGATACCCGGCTGTCGGGCTACATGATCGAGCCGGCCCTGACCGCCGGCTTCACCTCGGTGGGCATGGACGTGATACTGGTCGGGCCGATGCCGACGCCAGCCGTGGCGATGCTGACGCGCAGCCTGCGGGCCGATCTTGGGGTGATGATATCGGCCTCGCACAACCCCTTCGCCGACAATGGTATCAAGTTGTTCGGCCCCGACGGCTACAAGCTCTCGGACAAGATCGAAAGCGAGATCGAGAGCCGCATGCAAGCCGATATCTCGCCGCATCTCGCCGATCCGGCCGATCTGGGCCGGGCGATGCGCCTGGACGACGCGCCCGGCCGCTATATCGAGGCGGTGAAGGCGACCTTCCCCGCCGATCGGCGGCTGGACGGCCTGAAGATCATCATCGATTGCGCCAACGGCGCCGCCTACAAGGTGGCCCCCACCGTGTTGTGGGAATTGGAAGCCGAGGTGGTGCCCGTCGGCGTCGAGCCGGACGGCTTCAACATCAACAAGGACTGTGGCTCGGTACATAGCGAATACATGCGGGAGCAAGTGGTTGCCCATGGCGCCGATGTCGGCATCGCGCTCGACGGCGATGCCGATCGGCTGATCCTGGCCGACGAGCACGGCCAAGTGGTCGACGGCGATCAACTGATGGCGGCGATCGCCGACCACTGGCTGGAAACCGGTCACTTGCGCGGCGGCGGCGTCGTCGCCACCGTGATGTCCAATCTGGGCCTGGAACGCCATCTCACGGACAAGGGCCTGCATATGGAGCGCACCCAGGTCGGTGACCGCTATGTGGTCGAGCACATGCGCCGGCATGGCTTCAACGTCGGCGGCGAACAGTCGGGCCATATCATCCTGTCCGATTTCGGCACCACCGGCGATGGCCTGGTCGCCGCGCTGCAGGTGCTGGCCCTGGTGGTTGCCGAGGGGCGCCCGGTCAGCCAGGTTTGCCGCCGCTTTCAGCCGGTGCCGCAATTGTTGAAGAACGTGCGCTACAACGGCGCCTCGCCGCTCGACAAGCCCAACGTCTCGGATGCCATCGCGGCCCAGGGCGGCCGCCTGGGCGACGGCGGCCGCCTGGTCATCCGGCCTTCGGGCACCGAGCCACTGATCCGCATCATGGCCGAGGGCGACGACGATGCCCTGATCCACCAGGTGGTCGACGAACTCGCCGAGGTGATCGAGGCCGCCGCCGGAGAGGGTTGATGCGCGGCCGGGTGTTGATCGTTGCCGGCTCCGATTCCGGCGGCGGCGCGGGTATTCAAGCCGACATCAAGACGGTGACGGCGCTTGGCGGCTATGCCGCCACGGCGATCACCGCCCTAACGGCACAGGACACCAATACCGTCCATGCCGTCCACGAAGTGCCGCCCGAGTTCGTCACCAGGCAGATCGAGGTCGTATTGGGCGACATCGGCGCCGATGCCATCAAGACCGGCATGTTGCATCGCACCGAGGTTCTGGACGCGGTCACCGACGCGCTTGAGCGATTGGCGCCGGATGTGCCCCTGGTGGTCGATCCGGTAATGGTGGCCAAGGGCGGGGCGACGCTGCTGGACGAGGACACTCGGGGCGTGCTGCGCCAGAAGCTGATCCCCCGCGCCACGGTGTTGACGCCCAACCTGCCGGAGGCGGAGATCCTGACCGGTAGGGCCGTGGCCGACGAGGCGGCAATGGCGGCGGCCGGCCGGGCGCTACTGGAATTTGGCGCTGGTGCGGTGTTGATGAAGGGCGGGCACCTGCCAGGGAAAGAAATCGTCGACCTGCTGGTGACGGCCGACGGCGAGAGGCGCTTCACCTCGCGCCGCATCGACACCCGACACACCCATGGTACTGGTTGCAGCCTGGCTTCGGCCGTGGCCTGCGGGCTGGCGCAAGGCTTGGCCATCGAACCGGCGGTGGCGCGGGCCCGGGACTATGTCGCCGAGGCGATCCGCCGTGCCCCGGGTTTCGGGCACGGCCACGGACCGCTGAACCATGCCCACACCGTGGCGACCTAGCAATCGGACGGGATCGGCGTGAGTGACGAGGGCCGCAGCCGCAGCTACGCCTGGGAGGACCCGTCGGCCCATTGGTCGCGCCTCGGCGACCTGACGGGGCTGGAATATCTGTCCGTGATACTGAATGGCGAGGTGCCGCCGCCGCCGGTTGCCGTGGCCATGCGCTTGCGCCTGACCGAGGTGTCCGAGGGCCGGGTTGTTTATGCCGGCCTGCCGGGCGAGGACTTCGGCAACGACGTCGGTTCGATCCAGGGCGGCTGGCTGGCCGCGCTGATCGACGCGGCGATCGGCAGCGCGGTGCACTCGACCCTGCCCAAGGGTGCGCGCTACACCACCCTGGAACTGAAGGTGAATTTCGTGCGGGCGGTGATGCCGGGCAGCGGTGAGATGACCTGCACCGCCGAGACCGTGCATGCCGGCCGGCGCACCGCCACCGCCCGGGCGCGGGTCGAGGACGCCGCCGGCAAACTGTACGCCCACGCCACCACTACCTGTCTGGTCATCCCGGCGGAATGAGCGGCAGCGCCGAGACGCCCGCCCCGCCCAGCCTGAGCCGCTGGCGCCAGCGCGGGCTGATCCTCATTCTGGGCACCCTGACCGCCTTCGGACCGATGTCGATCGACATGTACCTGCCGAGCCTGCCGGCCATGGCGGCCGATCTGGCGGCGTCCAGCGGCGCGGTCCAGATGACGCTGAGCAGTTTCTTCATCGGCATGGGCGCGGGGCAGTTGATCTATGGTCCGCTGTCCGACCGTTTTGGCCGGCGTCGGGTGCTGCTATCGGGCATCGTGCTGTACATCCTGACCAGCATCCTGTGCGCGGTCAGTGGCGGCGTCTGGCAATTGATCGGACTGCGCCTGTTGCAGGCCATGGGCGGCAGCGCCGCCAGTGTGGTCGCCCGGGCGATGGTGCGCGATTTCTTTGCCGGCAACCAGGCCGCGCGGGTGCTGTCGCTGATCATGCTGGTGATGGGGATGGCGCCCTTGGTGGCGCCCCTGATCGGCGGCTATGTGCTGATCTGGTTCGGCTGGCGGGGGGTCTTCTGGGTGCTGGCCGGATTCGCCGTCGGCTGCCTGGTCCTGGTTCTGACCTCGCTGGAGGAGAGCCACCCCCCGGAGCGACGGGTCCGATATGGCCTGTTCGGCACGGTCCGAACCTATTTTCGGATTCTCAGCCATCGCCGGGCTTGCGGCTATCTGCTCTCCAGTGCCCTAGCCTATGCCGGCATGTTCGCCTTCTTCGCCGGATCACCGTTCGTCTACATCCGGCTGTTCGAAGTCGCGCCGGAACACTATGGCTTTCTGTTCGGCAGCAACATTATCGGAATGATGGCGCTGTCACTGTGGAACAGCCGCGTCGTCCTACGCTTCGGTGCCCATCGTTTGTTCGCCGTGGGCACGGTCATCGTCGCGGTGTCCGGATTGGTCCTGCTGCTGAACGTCGTAGCGGGATTCGGCGGCTTGCCCGGCATCGTGGTGCCGCTGTTCTGCTATATTGCCTCGCTCGGCCTAATCGGCGCGAACGGCCTGGCCCGCGCGCTTGATTATTTTCCATTGACCGCCGGAACCGTCTCCGCCCTCTCGGGCGGCTCGAGCTTCGGCGTCGGCGCCCTGGCCGCCATGGCTGTCGGCGCCTTTCGGCAGACCGATGCCTTGCCGATGGCCGCGATCATTGCCGCAGCAGGAATCTCCACCTTGGCCGTGCAATACTATATGACCGGCGATAGCGCCGCAGACCTGGAGACGGGCCATGGATAAGATGCAGTTCGACGGCGTCAGCCTGGCAGATGACGACCTGAGGGAACGATCGTCCTGCCCGGTCTGTCAGGGGACGGCGTTCCGTTTTCTCACCACGGCGCCGTTCAATCGCCGCGCCTTGCGCTATGACCTTTGCGCCGACTGCGGCAGCGCCGTGATGAACCCGGCGCCAAGCCAGGACTGGTACAACGCCTTTTACGCGGGCCACTTCTGGGAGCACAAGGCGCGCAAGGACAAGACCACCGCCGAGACCTACGGCAGGATGTGGCGCAAGGCCCTGGCCCGCGGCCGAAAACTGACCGGTTTCCTGAACCAGGCCGGTTTCGCGCCGGCATCCGATGGCCGGGTGCTGGAGATCGGCTGCGGCTACGGCATCGTTGGCGGCACCGTCGCCCGCCAGATCGGCGCCGCCTCCCTCGGGGTCGAGCCGTCGATTGCCGCCTCGGCGATGGCGCGGGCGTATTTCGGCACCGAGATCGTGGCCGCCCACATGGACGAATTGGCCGAGCGGCAAGATCTGGAGCCATTCGACCTGATCATCTTTTCCTATGTGCTGGAGAACATCGTCGACCCGGACAAGGCGATGGCGACCGCGCGGACGCTGCTGCGGCCGGGCGGCGCGGTGCTGATCGACACCGCGAACCTGTCGGTCGCGCCCGGGCTCGGCATCTATCATCCGGCGGCCTTTTCCCGCCTCGGCCTGGAGCGTCTGCTGACCCGCCATGGTTTGCGGCCCAGGGCGCAGGTGAAAACCGGGGCGCCGAGTTCGTGTCTCCGTCGGCTCTATTTGACGGTACTGGCGGACCTCGGTGACGATGCGTCGTCAGCCAAGACGGCGCGACCGGCTTCGGTCGCGGGCGTGAAGCTGGCCTGGTTCGGCTCCCGTTTGCAGCGCCTGCCGCCCCTGAAGCGTTTGGATGGCTGGTTGAGCCGGCGCGCCTTCCGACTGTCCGACGACGACGAGCGCTATCTTGATGGCGTAATGAAGGCCGTTGACGGCAAGCAGACAGCGACCCCCGATTAACCCCTATCGCGATCCGCGACATCGCCGGAAAGCCGCCATGTCGCCAGCCGTCCAATTCCATGGCATCTTTCAAGGCTGGCAAGGCAACAGAAACGGCGCGGGCCATGACCCTGCATTTCGATCGGGCGGAATTCGAAGAACGGCAACGGCGGGCCCGCGCGGCCCTGGCCGAGGCCGGGTTGGATGGACTGCTGATCTTTCGCCAGGAGAGCATGTACTACCTGACCGGCTATGACACCTTCGGCTACTGCTTTTTCCAATGCCTGTATCTCGGCGCCGACGGCGTCCTGGCCCTACTGACCCGAGCACCCGACCTGCGTCAGGCCGAGCAAACCTCGATCATCGACGATATCCGAATCTGGCGCGACGACGACAACGCCGATCCGGCCGGGGATCTGCGGCGAATGCTGGCGGACCTCGGTTGCCAGGGGAAGCGCCTGGGCGTCGAGTACGAGGCGGCTGGCTTGACGGCGGCGAACGGCAAACGGCTGGAGGCGGCGCTGTCGGATTGGTGCAAGCTGCGCGATGCCTCGGACCTGGTAAACGAACTGCGCGTCGTCAAAGGCGCGGCGGAACTGTCCTATGTCCGGCGGGCCGCCGAGCTGGCCGACCAGGCGTTGGATCTGGCTGTACGGATGGCCAGGCCGGGCGCATTCGAGGGCGATATCCTGGCCGCCATGCAGGGCGCTGTATTCCGGGGCGGCGGCGACTATCCGGGCAATGCCTTCATCATCGGCTCGGGGCCGGGGGCGTTGCTGTGCCGCTACCATGCCGGGCGCCGACAGCTATCGGCGCAAGACCAACTGACCCTGGAGTTCGCCGGCAGCTATCGTCATTACCACGCCTGTTTGATGCGGACCCTGTTGATCGGCGAGGCCGATCCGGCCCATGTCGAGATGCATGCGATCTGCCACGAGGCGTTGGAAGCCTGTATCGATCAATTACGTCCGGGACGCACCGCCGGCGAGGTGTTCACCGCTCATGCCGATGTGCTGGACCGGTCCGGCTTTGGCGATCATCGACTGAACGCCTGTGGCTATTCCCTGGGCGCCACCTATCCGCCGGTCTGGATGGATCGGCCGATGTTCTTCGCCGACAGCCCCTTCGTGCTGGCCGCCGGCATGGTGTTCTTCCTGCACATCATCCTGATGGACAGCCCGAACGAGCGGGCGATGACCTTGGGCACGACGGTCGAGATCACCGACGGGGGGCCCAGCCTGTTGAGCCGGGCGCCGCTGGATTTGGTGGTCAACGGCTGAGCCACCATGCGCCGACTGCTTCTACTCCTGGCCCTGATGTTGCCGCTGGCGCAGTGCCAGCCGGCGCCGCGTCCCTTCGCGCAAGCGCATCGGGCGGATTTCGCCGGCGTCGAGGTCGCGCCCCGGGCCGGGTTGGTGGTCAGGCCGGTGGCGGGTCTCGCCAATCCCGATAGTGCGACCACCCTGGCCGAACTGCTGGCCAAGGAGTTGCGCCGGCGCGAAATCACCGCCAGCACCGGCCCCGGCCATCGCCGCAGTCACCATTTGCGGGGGGAGATTTCGGCGCGGCCGACGGGAGCCGAAATGGTCCTGGATATCGTCTGGCAGGTGGCGGCCGCGGATGGTGGCGAAACCGGCCGCTTCCGACATCGGGATTCGGTGCAAGCCGCCGTCTGGCGGTCGGGTGACGACGCCCTATTGCAGCGGCTAGCCCGCGACGGCGCCGTCGTTATCGATCGCGGTTTGCGCCGAGTGGAGCGCGAACTGGGGCGTCCCAATGCGCTGGCCGGCGTCACCATGGGCCCGGTCGACGGCGTGCCGGGCGTCGACGGACCGCGCCTGGCGGCGGCGATGCGCCATGCCTTGAGCGAGGCCGGGGCACCGCTGTTGCCGGAGCCGGCGGACGACGGCCTGGTGCTGCTGGGCAGCGTGCACCTGACGCCGCGTGGCGCCGACCGCCGCCTGGTCGAGGTGACCTGGCATCTGATCCATCCCGACGGGCGCGAACTGGGCCGGGTCAGCCAGGCCAACGAAGTGCCCACGCACCAATTGAGCGGCAGTTGGCGCGGCCTGGCCAGCGACATCGCCCGCGCCGGCGCGCCTGGCGTACTGCGGCTCTTGCGGCGGGGCAGCGGAGCCGCGCATTCAAAGTAGGCGGGAAACACGCTAGCCTGACTGCCGGCCCTGACACCTAGGGGAGTGTCGAGAATGGTTATGAAATCGCCGCTTTGGGGCGCCGAACTGGATCATATAAGGCTTGATTCCGAGCAGCCGGACCGGCGTGTCGCCTTTTATCGCGATGCCTTCGGCATGGCGGCCGTCGACCTGGGCGACGGCGATACGCTTTTGCAGGGCGCGGGACGGCGGCTGTTGATCGGTCGAGGTGCTGCCGGGGCGCAGCCCTATAGCGGCTTTCGCCTGCCGGACGAAGTCGCCTTGGAGGCCTATCGCGGCCATCTGGCCGGCCGGGGCCTCAACCTGATGCCGTCGCCGTCGCCGCTGTTCGCCGACGGCGCCTTCGCCGTGGCCGACCCGGATGGCCGGCAGATGGTGTTCGGCCTGCCTCGTGACGATGTGCCAACGGCCAGCCCCGCGGGCAAAGCCGCCGGGCTGCCGGGTCGTTTGCAGCACGTGGTGGTGGCCACGGCGGACCTGGCGGCGATGGTGGCCTTCTACCAGGAGACCCTGGGATTCGTGCCGACCGATCACGTGCTGCGCGATGAGGCTGACGGCGGCCAGACCCTGACGGCGGTCTTCTACCGTTCGACGCCGGAGCATCATTCCTTCGCCATCTTCCTGTCCGATGGGGCGCGGCCCGACCACCATGCCTACGAGGTTACCTGCTGGAACGATATCCGCGACTGGGCCGATCACATGGCCGATCTGCATATCAAGTTGTGGTGGGGGCCGGGACGTCACGGACCGGGCAACAACCTGTTCTTCATGGTCGAGGATCCCGACGGCTACAAGGTCGAAATTTCCGCCGAACTGGAAAACATGGCCGACGGCGACCCGGTGCGGCAATGGCCGCATTCGGAACGTTCGCTCAATCTTTGGGGGCCGGGCTGGATGCGAACCTGACCGCTACAGCCCGGATTGTTGCCAGTCTTCGGCGGGCTCCGCCGGGGCCGAGGTGAAGCCGGCCTGTTTGATGCCGACGATGGCGCAATATTCGTCCTTGTCCGAGGTGTCACCGCTGATGCCGACGGCGCCGACCGCCCGGTCAGCCCCATCCAGCACCAGTACGCCGCCCGGCACCGGCACGAAGCGGCCGTTGGAGGCGCCGACTAGGGCGCCCTGGAAGGCCGGACGCTGGCCCAGCCGTTCGCCGATGGTGCGGCTGGGGATGCCCATGCCCAAGGCGCCCCAGGCCTTGCCGATGGCGATGTCGACCCGCAGGATGCCCGAGCCGTCCTGGCGCTGCAGGGCGATCAGATGACCGCCGGCGTCGAGCACGGCGACGGTCAAGGGCAGCATGTCCGCCGCCCGGCCGGCCGCCAGGGCGCCGTCGATGATCGCCGCGGCTGCCGCCAACGGCAAATCGGTCTTCAGATCGAACAGCTTTGGTGGCGCCATTTCGGTTACCGGTGACGATCCAGGTCCGGATTGTCGAACGGCTGGAAGTGTCGTTGGTCGCGGGTCTGATCGAAATGCTGCAAGGCCCAGACCACGCTGGGGAAGGCCAGGTCGGACCAGGGGATATCCCCCCAGGCCACCAATTCGACCTCCAGGCTTTCCTCGCCAACGCCGAAATCCGGACCCAGCAACCGGGCGCGATACATCATGTGCACCTGGCTGATGCGCGGGATGTTGTAGATGCCGATCAGGGCGTCGATTTCGATCCGCGCCCGCGCTTCCTCCCAGGATTCCCGGGCCGCGCCGTCGGCCGTGCTTTCGCCTTCCTCCATGAAGCCGGCCGGCACGGTCCAATAGCCGAGGCGCGGCTCGATCGCCCGTTTGCACAACAGGACCTTGTCTTCCCAGATAACGACCGCGCCGACCACGATCTTCGGGTTGACGTAGTGGATCCAGCCGCAGTCGCCGCAGACGTGGCGCTCGCGGTTGTCGCCGTCCGGCACTTCGCGGCCGAACGGGTAGGAGTTGATCGGGCCGTTGTTCATGGCCGCCAATGTGGCATCATGCCGGGGCCGCGTCCAGATAGCGCCGATCACGGCGGGCGGCGGAAACAGTGGGGAGGAACGGATCATGGCGGATGCCTTCAACCCGCCCGGCGTGGCGGTGCCTTTCGGCATCTTTTCAAATGCCGCCTGGCAGCCGCCCGGGCGGGTGTTGCACGTCTCGGGTCAGGTTGGCGTCGATGCCGATTGGCAGGTGGTCGGGATCGGCGACATGGTGGCCCAGACGCGGCAAACCCTGAACAACGTCAAGACGGTGGCCGAAAGCGCCGGCGGCACCATGGCCGACATCGTTTCGGTGATCGTCTATGTCACCGACATGGCTCCCTTGATGGACATCCACAAGGTACGCGAGGAGTTCTTCGAGCCGCCTTATCCGGCCTCGACCCTGGTGCAGGTGCCCGCCCTGGTGCGGCCGGAGTTCCTGATCGAGATCTCCGCCGTGGCGGTGATCCCCGAGGATCGCGCCCGCACGCCGGCATGAAGGGGCCGCTTCGATGACCGAGTTCAAGGAAATCACCAATGGGTTGCGGTTTCCCGAAGGACCGATCGCCATGCCCGACGGCAGCGTCGTCCTGGTCGAGATCGAGCGCGGCACCTTGAGCCGGGTCCAGCCGGACGGCCGCATCGAGGTGGTCGCGGAGACCGGCGGCGGCCCGAACGGCGCCGCCATCGGCCCGGACGGCAAATGCTACATCTGCAACAACGGTGGCTTCGATTGGTCGACCGACGGCGGCGCCCTGCATGGTATCGGCCAGGCCAGCGACTATTCCGGCGGCCGGATCGAAAGGGTCGATCTGAATAGCGGCGCCGTCGAAGTGCTGTACAGCGAATGTGACGGGCATCCCCTGAAAGGCCCCAACGACATCGTCTTCGATGACCGGGGCGGCTTCTGGTTCACCGATCTGGGCAAGACCCGGGCCCGCGAGATGGACCGGGGGGCGATCTATTACGCCCGCATCGACGGCAACTTCATCGCCGAGGCGATCCAGCCCCTGGCGATGCCGAACGGCATCGGCCTGTCGCCGGACGGCAAGCGCCTTTACGCGGCGGAAACCGACGCCGGCCGGCTGCTGGCCTGGGACATCGTCGGCGAGGGCGAGGTGCGGAAGCTGCCCTGGCCGGCGCCGGGCATGGGCGATCTTGTGGTGGCGCCGGAGGGTAACCTGCGCTTCGATTCCCTGGCGGTGGAGGCCGGCGGCAACATCTGTGTCGCCACTTTGGTGACCGGCGGCATCACCGTCGCCGCGCCCGAGGGTGGTGTGGTCGAGTTCATCCCCTTGCCGGACGTGATGGTCACCAACATCTGTTTCGGCGGCCCGGATCTGCGCACCGCCTATATCACCTTGTCCGGCGCCGGCCGCCTGATCGCCATGGACTGGCCCCGGCCCGGCCTGCCGCTGTTCTTCCTGAACGACTGAGGGCGTGACGTCGCTAGGCGCGCAAGCGGCGGCTGAACAGGTCGAACAGCGTTTCCCAGTGGCGTTCGGCCGCCGCCTTGCGATAGACCGGACGCTGGGGGAAGACGAAACCGTGTTCGGTGTCGGGGTAGATCTCGATGCGATGGTCCACGCCGGCCTCGTTCAGCACGCCGGGCAGGGCGTCGAGCACCGCCTCCGGCACGTACGGGTCGTCGGAAGCGAAACCCAGATAGCATTCGCCCTTGATCCGGTCGGCCGTCAGGTGCGGTGAATCGTCCTGGTCGGTGATCAGGCCGACGCCGTGGTAGGAGGCGATGGCGGCGAAGTCATCGGGATAGGCCGCCCCCGCCGCCATCACGTACTGGCCGCTCATGCAATAGCCGACGCAACCCATCGGCCCGGCGGCGGCCGCTTCGGTGCCGCGGGCGAAGGCGACGAGGCCTTCGGTATCGGCGACGACCAGGGCATTGCTCAGGCTTTGCATCACCGCGAACATCTTCTGGCGTTCGTTGTCGTCATCACGGATGCGCGCCAGGTCATAGCCGTAGTGGCCTTCCCGGCCGACCCGGTAGTACATGTTCGGCAGCATCACGAAATAGCCGACGGCGCCCAGGCGCCGGGCCATGTCGCGCAACTCCTCGCGGATGCCAGGGGCATCCATGTACAGGATCACCGCCGGGCGCGGTCCGCCCTCCTCGGGGTGGCAGACGAAGGTATCCATTACCCCGTCGGCGGTCCGGATTTCGGTTTCGAATTCCCGCATGGCGCAGTCTCCCCTTGGCACTCGCAAGCGCCTACCTTGGCGCAGCCGGCTCGGCCAGACAACCGCGGCAAACGTGCCTGTCGTTCAGTCGGCGCGAAACTGCTTGGCCAGGGCCAGGCCTTGTTGCTGGTAGTTGGAGCCGATGTCACGGCCGTAGATGCGGTCCGGGGTGTCGGTCAGGCGCTCGTAGACTAGGCGGCCGACGGTCTGGCCGTGCTCCAGCAGGAAGGGCACGTCGTGGCTGCGCACCTCCAGCACCGCCTTGGTGCCGGCGCCCCCCGCCTCGGCCCAGCCGAAGCCCGGATCGAAAAAACCGGCATAGTGGACCCGGAACTCGCCGACCAGGGTGTCATAGGCGACCATCTCGGCGGCGTGGTCGGGTGGCACGGTGACCGCCTCGCGCGAGGCCAGGATGTAGAAGTCATCGGGGTTCAGGATCAGCCCCTGGCCGTGGCGGGCGTGGATCGGCTCCCAGAATTCCAGCGGATCGTAGTGGCCGACCCGGCCGATATCGATCAGGGCGGTATGCTGGCGCGCCTTGTAGCCGATCAGGCCGCGGCCGTCGGCCCCCTCCAGATCGACGGTCAGGGCGATGCCGCCGGCAATGTTCTCTTCCCCCGGTGCTGCATGGACCAGCGGCGTCCGTTCGTGCAGGCGGCGCAATTCGCCGTCCGAAAGGCCGTGTTCGCCGCGCCGCAGGCGAAGCTGGTTCAAACGCGATCCCTTGTGCACCAGGATCGAAAAGGTGCGCGGCGCGATTTCGGCATAAAGCGGCCCGCGATAACCGGCCGGCACCCGATCGAACTCCATGGCGCCGTCGACGATCAGCCGGGTGAACACGTCCAGCCGGCCGGTCGAGCTTTTCGGGTTGGCGATGGCGGCCAGGCGATCGGGCAGGTGCAGGCTTTCCAACAGCGGCACGATGTAGACGCAGCCCCGCTCCAGGACGGCACCGCGGGACAGGTCCACCGCGTGCATGGTGAAGCGGGCGATCTTGTCGCTGACCGCGCAGCCGGCGCCCGGCAGGAAACTGGCCTGCACCCGGTAGGCGATGTCGCCCAGGCGCAGATCCAGGCTCGAGGGCTGGATTTGTCCCTCGACGACGGGCTCGGCCACGGCGATCTCGCCGCCGCGCAACAGCGCCTCGATGCCCTGGCAGGGCAGGATGCCGGTGTGCTGACGCTGGGCGTGGCCCAAATCGGATGCGCCGTCGCCAGCGCCGGCGGCGGGTTCCTTGGCCGCGATGCTCATCCCAGTGCACCCCCAATTAGCCTGATCGGTATCGCACAATAGCGAAAAACCATTGTATATTCAATTACTTGGGAGAATTCCACTATCCCCGGCACGGCCCACAGTCGGCCCCGCCGTAAGCCCTTGCGGGACAACAATGGCCGTGGTTGTCCCCGTTTTGCACAGGGCCGATGCCAACCGGCCGGATGGTGTCTTAAGATGGCCTATTCATGGCCGGAAACCGAATGGCACCCAGATGATCGTTAAGGATATCCGCACCACCTGCCTGCGCATCCCGTTCACCGATCCGCCGCGTTGGAGCGTCGACTATGACCGCCCGCGCGAGTTGCTGGTGGTGGAGATCGAGACCGCCTCGGGACTGACCGGCATGGGCTATCTGATGCCGCTGGCCGGCGGCCTGCGCACCATCCGGGCCTGCCTGGAGGAGTTGATCGCGCCCTTGGTGCTGGGACGCGAGATCACCGAGGTCGAGGCGATCTGGCAGGACATCTGGCGGGGAACCTATTGGCTGGGGCGCATGGGGGTCACGGTGTTCGCCCAATCCGCCGTCGACATCGCCTTGTGGGACGCCTTGGGCAAGCGGGCCGGGCTGCCCCTGCACCGGCTATGGGGCCATGCGCGCGCCGAGATCCCGGCCTATGGCTCGGGCTGCTGGCGGGGCCTGGGCGGCGAGGGCATGGTCGACAAGGCCAGGGCCTATGTGGAACAGGGCTTCGGCGCCATCAAGATGCAGGTCGGCCACATGTACGACCACGCCACCGACCTGGCCAACGTGGCCGCCATGCGTTCGGCCCTGGGCGACGGCGTCGACATCATGGTGGACGTCAACATGGGCTGGACGGCGGACGAAGCCATCGCCGTCGGCAGGCGGTTGGACGATCACGACATCTTCTGGCTCGAGGAGCCGGTGGTGGCGGAGGACTTCGCCGGCTATTTCCGCATCGCCGATGCCTTGAAGACAAGGGTGGTGGGCGGCGAAAGCCATTTCACTCGCTACGACCTCCGGCCGTTCTTCGAGACGGCGAAGGTGCCCATCCTGCAGCCCGACATGATGCGCGGCGGCCTGAGCGAGTTGCGCAAGATCGCCGTCCTGGCCGATACCGCCGGGTTGCAAATCGCGCCGCACCTGTTCCATGAATTGATGGTGCAGGTGATGGCCGCCATTCCCAACGGGCAGATGCTGGAATATCTGGATTTCCTGGACGACCTGTGGCTGGAGCCGGTGTTGCCCGAGGGCGGCGTGATCCGCGCGCCCGAGCGGCCGGGCCATGGCCTGGCCTTCAAGCCGGAAGTATTGAAGGATTTCGCGGTGGAGGGATGATGCGCTATTTGATTATCGCCTGGGACGGCCAGGACGCCGAAACGCCGGCCGGCGCTTCTGGAAGACGCCGCGCGGCTGCAGCAAGCCGGGCATCTGCTGATCGGCGGTAGATCGAGGATTCCTAGGGGAGTTGCATGACCTTCGATATCGGGCGGCGATTGTTCGCCGAGTTCCTGGGCACGGCCTTCCTGCTGGCCACCGTGGTCGGCTCGGGCATCATGGGCGAGAGCCTCGCGGGCGGTAACGTCGCCATCGCCTTGCTGGGCAATACGCTGGCGACCGGCGCCATCCTGATGGTGCTGATCTTGATCTTCGGCCCGGTCTCCGGCGCTCACTTCAATCCGGCGGTGACCCTGGCATTCCTGATCCGGCGGGAGATCGCGCCGGGCGAGGCGGCCACCTATGTGGCGGTTCAGGTGGTCGCCGGGATCTGCGGTGCCATGGCGGCGCATGTCATGTTCGCCGAACCGGTGCTGATGATCTCGACCCAGAGCCGGAGTGGCATCGGCCAATGGTGGGCCGAGGTGGTGGCGACCTTCGGGCTGGTGGCGACCATTCTTGGCTGTCTGCGCTTTCGGCCGGCCGCCGTGCCCTATGCGGTCGGCCTGTTCATCAGTGCCGGCTATTGGTTCACCGCCTCGACCTCGTTCGCCAATCCGGCGGTGACCATCGCCCGCACCCTGACGGATACGTTCTCCGGCATCGCCCCGGCCGATGCCCCGGCCTTCATCGCGGCGCAGATCGTCGGCGCGACGGCGGCGACCCTGAGCTTCCGCTGGCTGCTGGCCGAGGCGCCTCAGTCGGCGGCGGTGCCCTCGGTGGCCGAGGCCGGGAACACTTCCGGCGTGCCGAAGGGCAGCGATTCCAAATAGATCGAGGTGGAGGGGAAGGCGAAACCGCTGCCGGCCCCTTCGACGATCTGCTTGATGCGGAAGGCGAGATCTTCCTTCACCCGCATCCATTCGCCCCAATTGGTCGTGCGGGTGAAGCAATAGAGCATGATGTCGATGGAGGAATCGTTGAAGCTGTCGACATGGATCAGGGTGGTGGCCCTGGCCGGATCGGTCTCGAAATCCTCGCCGTCATGCACATGGGCGCGGATGTCGTTGACGATGCGGCGCAACTGATCCTCGGTGGTGCGGTACTCGACGCCGATCTTCCAATAGATCCGCCGGTTGGTCATGCGCGAGAAGTTCACCACCGCATCGCCGGCCAGCTTGTTGTTGGGGATGGTCGTCAGGGCCTTGTCGAAACGGCGGATCTTGGTGGTCCGGAAACCGATTTCCTCGACCGTGCCCTCGACCCCGGCGCCGCGAATCCAATCGCCCTTCTCGAAGATCCGGTCCATGAAGATGGTGACGCCGGCGAACAAATTGGCGATCAGGTTCTGCGCCCCGAAGGCCACGGCCATGCCGACCAGACCCAGGCCGCCCAGCACCGCGCCGACGTTGAACTGCCATTCCTCGAGAATGGCAACGACGCCGACGCAGGCGATGATGAAACGGGCCAGCTTGGTGAAGAAGTCCTTCAGGCTTTCGCCGAGGCCGGTATGGCCGAAGACGCCGAAGGCCTTGTCGATCAGGAACGACAGCGGCCGGACGCAGCGATAGAGCGTCCAGAAGATGGTGAAGGCGATGCAGGAGCGCACCAGACGGGTCAGGAACAGATCGACATCTTCGGGAAAGTCGACCACCTGGGTGGCGGCGTAGAGGCCGATGACGACGAAGACGAAGCGTAGCGGCTGCTCCAGGGCGCCGATCAACTCGTCGTCGAAACCCGTCTCGGTGCGCCGCGTGATGCCGGCCAGGAAGGCCAGCACGATGCGGGTGAAGACGCGGCGCAGCAGCAGAAAGACCAGGAAGGTGCCGATCGCCAGCAGCAACGGACCGACGCCGACGCCGAACACCGCCGTTTGCCAAACGGTCGTTACTTCCTGCCATAACCCGCCAACGGACTGCATCGTCTTGCCCGCCTTCCAATGCCGCTTCCTGTGGGGGCGTATAGGACGGACGGGCAACTCAGGCAAGGTCGGGGCCTGGAATGGGTCCGGACAGCCTGAAGACCTTGCCGTGCGGAGGCTATTCGACTGCGTGACGAGAATCTCCGACTATCACGCCAGCCGTTTCATAACTTTCTGATTCCAATAAGAAACTTGACGTTCATGTGGTGAACGAGGTATATGTTCATGCCGTGAACGCGGGGCCGAGGGGCAACCTGTCCGGCCCGCGACGCTGGGGGCGACGGGACAGACATTGGTTTCGGCATGACAAGCGAACGGACCCTGCCGCCGGAGGCGACGGACGGCGATACCCAGATCACCATGGAAGTGCTGCACGCCGTCCATGGCGAGGCGGCATTGTCGCAGCGCACGTTGGCGTCGCGGCTGAATATCGCCCTGGGCCTGACCAACGCCTATTTGAAGCGTTGCGTGCGCAAGGGGCTGGTGAAGGTACGGAAAATCCCGCCGAATCGCTATGCCTATTACCTGACACCCAAGGGCTTCACGGAGAAAAGCCGGCTGACCGCCGACTATCTGTATCACTCGTTCAATTTCTATCGGCGAGCCCGCAACCAGTGCGACGAGATACTGGGCGAGGCGGCCGACGCCGGTTGCCGCAGGGTCGCCCTGGTGGGAGCCGGGGAACTTGCCGAAATCGCCCTTTTGTGCGCCCTACAGCACGACATCGAGGTCGTCGGCGTGGCCGACGACCGGGCCATGGCGAACCGGTTCCGGCATGTCGATCTGGTGCGCGACATCGCTTCGCTGCCGGCGTTCGATTTGGTGCTGATTTGCGACCTGAGCAATCCCCAGGGCAGCTTCGAAAGACTTGCTGGCCAATTCAGCCGGGACAGGATAAGAGCGCCTTCCCTACTCAAGATCTCGCCGCCATCGCCGGATGAACCGGCCGGCGGCAATCCGGAGATTCCATCATGAATGCCTGGTACGCGGTGTACACGCACGCCCGTATGGAAAAGTGGGCGCGCAGCAACCTCTGGGAGCGTGGCTACGAGGTCTACCTGCCCCAGTATCGCAAACAGCGGCGGCATGCCCGTAAGGTCGATTGGATCTCAGCGCCGCTGTTTCCCCGCTACCTGTTCGTCACGGCGGATTTGGAGTTGGGCGAGCGTCGCGGCGTCGTGACCGCCCCCGGTGTCGTCAGCATGGTGGCCTTCGGCGAGCGGCCGGCGACCCTGCCGCAGGCGGCGATCGACGAGATCAAGGCGCGCGAGGACGAGAATGGCAATGTGCAATTGTGCGATCCACGATCGCTGTCCGTAGGTGACCAAGTGAGATTGCATGACGGCGCGTTACGCGACCATGTCGGCCTGTTCGAATTCAAGACCGACGACGAACGGGTGGTGATCCTGCTCGATTTGCTGGGACGACAGGTGCGGGTACGGGTCTCGCCAGGTTCGATCTCCCGCGTACTGTAGTCGACGCGGAGCACGCGGCGCAGGACCTTCGGGCTCCGACCGGGTGCCGCCGCACCCGGTCTGCGGCAGCATGCGCGTGACCGTCAAGGTAATGGCCGGCACATGGCCGGATTGAACGCATTGATATGAAAACCAGATGATCCTGGACAACGCCAAAGCCGCCAGGTTGCGCAGGCTCTATGCCGGCTATGGGCCGCATGCGGCGGCGCTGTTCGTGGTCGTCCTGGCCGCCGCCTTTGCCGAGGGCCTGGGCTTCGCCATGATCATGCCGCTGTTCGGCCATGTCCTGGGCGTCGACGCGCTGCCGGGCGAACTGGGCCGGCAGACCAGCGAATTGGTCGATCTGCTGCCCTCCGACTACCGCCTGGAGGGCGTATTACTGCTGTTGGCGGTGGCCTTCGCGATGCGCGGCGGCCTGTTGGTGCTGGCCGGCGGCATGAAGATACATTTCACCATGCGTCTGCGGGCCGATTGGGCGCGGCGGCTGATGCGCCATTACCTGACCGCCGACTATGTCTATCTGACCGGCCAGAAACAGGGCGTGGTGGCGCATAACGTCGCCAACGAGACCTTCCGGGCCGGTCGGGCCACCACGGTGCTGCTCGACTTCATCGCGCAACTGATCCTGGCGGCGATATTGTCGCTGGTGTTGTTGTTCGCGCAATGGCAAGCGGCCCTGGCGGTCACCGCCGCCGGTTTGGCGGTGTTCTACACGGTGCGGCGGTCCAGTTTCGGCTATTCGCTACGTTTCGGCAGGAAGCGGCAGAAGCTATACCACGCGATCACCGCCACCGCGGCCGAGGCCATGGCCACCGTGCGCCAGATCAAACTGTTCGGCCTGGAAGACCGGAGCGAGGTGGAACTGGGCCATCGCCTGGACCAGCACACCCGGGCGGAAACCTGGTTCTCGGTCTTCAGCGACCTGCCGAACAACCTGTTGGACTTCACCCTGGTGGCGGCGGTCGCCGTGATCCTGCTGACCCTCAGCCATGCTTTCGCGGTCGACCTGAAGGCGACACTGCCATTGATCGCCACTTTCGCGGTGGTTCTTTACCGGCTGTTCGGTACGGTCGGTTTCATCATCTCGCGGCGGATGAAACTGGCGTCGACCCTGCCGTCGCTGGTGCTGGTCGACAATCTGTTGGCCGAGGCGCCCCGGCAGGAGGATCTGGATGCCGGCTCGCCGCTGAGCGATCTGGGCGAGGGGATCGTTTTCGACAAGGTCGACTTCAGCTATGCCGATGGCGTTTCGGTATTGCGGGATTTCAATGTGCGAATCGACCAAGGGCGCACGACGGCCTTGATCGGCCCCTCGGGCGGCGGCAAATCGACGGTCGCCGACCTGCTGACCGGCCTGCTGGCGCCGACCGGCGGCCGGATCATGGTGGGCGGGCGCGAGATCGGCCAATTCAGACTGCGCGATTTGCGCCGCCTGATCGGCTATGTCTCGCAGGAGGCCGAACTGTTCGATGCGACTATCGCCGAGAACATTCGCGCCGGTTGGCCGTCAGCCGGCGATGACGAGGTGCTGCGGGCGGCAGAGGCGGCCCATGTCGCCGATTTCGCCCGCCATTTGCCGGAAGGCTACGAGACCCGGGTCGGGGAACGCGGGGTGCGGCTTTCCGGTGGACAGCGGCAGCGCATCGCGATCGCGCGGGTCATCCTGCGCCAACCGAAGCTGTACATTTTTGACGAGGCAACCTCGGCCCTGGATCACGAATCCGAGCAACTCATCCGCGATGCCATGCGTGTCCTGTCGGCGCAGGCGACGGTGTTCATCATCGCCCACCGGCTGACCACCATCGAACATGCCGATGCGATCTATCGCCTGGCCCCCGATGGTCGGGCGGAAGAAGTGAGCTTCGAGGAAGCCGCGATACGGGCCGGCGGCGCCGGCGGCGGCTGAGGGGGTAACAACAGTGGAGCAATCGACCGATCGCGCGTCGGCCATCGCCCAGGCCACGGCGCATTTCGACGATGGCGGGTTTTTCGACGATCTGGCGCGCCGGGTGGCGATCCGCTCGACCGCGCAGGTCCGCGAACTGCATCCCGAATTGGACCGCTATCTGGCCGACGAGATGGCACCGACCTTGAGCGAGATGGGTTTCGACATCGCGATCCACCCCAACCCCGACCGGCGCGGCGGGCCCTTCCTGATCGCCAGTCGTGTCGAGAACAACAACCTGCCCACCGTCCTGACCTATGGCCATGGCGACGTGGTGCGTGGCTTCGAGGCGGACTGGCGGGACGGCCGGTCGCCGTGGACCCTGGAGCGTGACGGCGACCGCTGGTATGGCCGCGGCACCGCCGACAACAAGGGCCAGCATTCGATCAACCTGGCGGCGCTGAGCAGCATTCTGGAAACCCGGGGGCGCCTTGGTTTCAACTGCAAGATCCTGTTGGAGATGTCCGAGGAGGTGGGTTCGCCGGGCCTGGCCGAATTCGCCGAGGCGCACAAGGAGGAACTGGCGGCGGACTTGCTGATCGCCTCGGACGGCCCCCGGCTGGCACCGGGCCGGCCGACCCTGTTCATGGGGACGCGCGGCGCTCTGAATTTCGAACTGAGCGTGGATCTGCGCGAAGGGGCGCACCATTCCGGCAATTGGGGCGGCTTGATCTCCAATGCCGGCACGCGCCTGGCCAATGCCATCGCTTGCCTGGTCGGCGAGAGGGGCGAGATCAAGGTGCCGGAGCTGCGGCCCGAAGCGATCCCGCCCTCGGTCCGCGCGGTGTTGGCGGATTGCGTCGTCGAAGGCGGTGCCGACGGACCGGCGGTGGAGCCCGATTGGGGCGAACCGGGGCTGTCGCCGGCCGAGCGCGTATTCGCCTGGAACGCCTTCGAGGTATTGGCCTTCAAGGCCGGAAATCCCGAAAAGGTGGCCAATGCGATCCCGCCATCGGCCACGGCCTGGTGCCAGATCCGCTTTACCGTCGACCGGGACCCGGCGACCTTTCTGCCGGCCATTCGGAGCCATTTGGACCGCCATGGTTTCGCCGACGTCGACGTCGGCCAAAAGCACGACGGTTTCATGATGCGGGCGACCCGGTTGCTGCCGGATCATCCCTGGGTACAGTGGGCGCGACGGTCGCTGCGGGCGACCACTGGGAAGGAGCCCACCATCCTGCCCAACCTCGGCGGCTCGCTGCCCAATGACGTATTCGCCGAAACACTGGGTCTGCCGACCATTTGGGTGCCGCATTCCTATGCCGCCTGTTCGCAGCATGCGCCGAACGAACATGCGCTGGCGCCGATCCTGCGCGAGGGCTTGCAGATCATGACGGGATTGTTTTGGGACCTGGGCGAGGCGGACATGCCGGAAGGAAGTACGCCATGAGCGGCCTTAGCGTGGCCATCGCCGAACGCCAGGTCGGCGATGGCGCCCCGGCCTTGCTGATCGCCGAGGTCGGCCAGGCCCATGACGGCAGCCTTGGCACGGCCCACGCCTTCATCGACACCGCCGCCGAGGCTGGCGCCGAGGCGATCAAGTTCCAAACCCATATCGCGGCCGCGGAATCGACCCTCGACGAGGAATTCCGGGTCAAGTTCTCGCAACAGGACGCCACCCGCTATGACTATTGGCGGCGGATGGAGTTCAGCGGGGAGCAATGGGCCGGCCTGGCCGCGCACGCCGCCGACAAAGGTCTACTGTTTCTCAGTTCGGCGTTCTCGGTCGCCGCAGTGGAGCTCCTGCACCGCCTTGGCCAGGCAGCCTGGAAGATCGGTTCGGGGGAGTACAAATCGACCGATTTGATGCAGGCAATGGCGGCCACCGGCAAACCCATTCTGCTCTCCACCGGCATGAGCCGTTGGCGGGAGATCACCGACAGCGTCGCAGCGATTCGCGAATTGGGCGCCGAACTGGCGCTGTTTCAGTGCACCTCGCGCTATCCGACGCCGCTGGATCGGGTCGGCTTGAACGTGCTGGACCGATTGCGGGCGGAGCATGGCTGTCCGGTCGGTCTGTCGGATCATAGCGGCAGCATATATCCCGCCCTCGCCGCCCTGGCCCGCGGCGCCGACATGATCGAGGCGCATGTGGTGTTCGACCGGCGGATGTTCGGACCGGACGTGCCCGCATCGCTGAACTTCGAGGAGTTTCGGCTGCTCGCCGACGGCCGCGATGCCTTTGCCCGGATGGACGCCCACCCGATCGACAAGGACCGCGAGGCTGATGAGCTGGAGGCCATGCGCGGTCTGTTCACCAAGAGCCTGGCGCCGGTGCGCGTGCTGCCGAAGGGCACCGTATTGACGGCCGACATGCTGACGGCGAAGAAACCGGGCAGTGGCATACCGGCGGCGGAACTGGCGGCAGTGGTCGGCCGGCGGCTTTCGATCGATGTCGATCCCGATCGGCTGTTGCGGCGCGACGACCTTGAATAGATCGGGATAGCCAACGATGGGCGGCAATAGGGATCGGCGCAGGGTTTGCGTGGTGGTGAACAGCCGCGCCAACTATGGCCGCATCAAATCGGTGATGCGGGCGGTCCAGCAGCACCCCGAACTGGAACTGCAGACGATCGTCGGCGCCTCGGCGCTGTTGTATCGATTTGGCCATGCCGTCGACGTCATTCGGGCCGACGGGTTCGAGCCTTCGGCCACGGTCTATTCCATCGTCGAAGGGGAGAACCCGACGACCATGGCCAAGTCGACCGGCATGGCGATCATGGATCTGGCGACGCAATTCGAGAATCTGCAGCCCGATATCGTGCTGACCGTGGCGGATCGCTTCGAGACCATCGCCACCGCCATCGCCGCCAGCTACATGAATATCCCGGTTGCCCATACCCAGGGCGGCGAGGTCACCGGCTCGATCGACGAAAGCGTGCGGCATGCGGTGTCGAAGCTGGCGCATGTGCATTTCCCGGCCACCGAACGAGCCCGCGAATACCTGCTGCGCATGGGCGAGGAACCGGATCGCGTATTCCTGTCCGGCTGCCCGTCGATCGACCTGATCGCCGATCTTGACCTGGCCTTGCCGGACGATCTGTTCCGGCGCTACCGCGGCGTCGGCGCGGCGATGGACCCGGCGCAACCCTATCTGGTCGTCTTGCAGCACCCGGTGACCACGGAATACGGCCAGGGATTTCAGCAGATCCAGGAGACCCTGGCGGCCATCGAGGCGTTGGACATGCAGACGGCCTGGCTGTGGCCGAACGTCGACGCCGGTTCCGATGATGTCTCCAAGGGCTTGCGCATGCATCGCGAACGCAAGGGCGATGGCCGCATCCACTTCTACCGGAATTTCACGCCGGAAGACTACGCCCGACTGATCGCCAACGCGGCCTGTCTGGTGGGGAATTCCTCATCGGGCTTGCGAGAGGGGGCTTTCCTCGGCACCCCGACCGTCGACGTCGGCAGCCGTCAGGCCGGGCGCGAGCACGGTCCCAACGTGGTCCATGCCCCCCATGACGGTGGCGAGATCGAGCGGTTGATCCGCCAGCAAATCGAGCATGGCCGCTATCCCAGTTCCGCCATGTTCGGTGACGGTCGCGCCGGCGAGCTGATCGCGGCCCATCTGGCGGAGAACCAAATCTCCATCCAGAAACAACTGAACTACGACTGAGGCGCGGGGCGGATGGCGAAGCCGGTGATCCTGTATGTCGGCGCGGCCGAGGGTTTCGCCTCCCTGGTGGAGGTTCTGGACGGGCGGGGCGAGGCCCGGCACATCGAGGCCGAGCCGGCCACGCTGGCGATGGCGTTGCGCGAGGCCGATGCGCTTCTGGATGCGTCGATGAAAGTGCCCATCGACGATGGCATGGCGGCCGCCGCCGATCGACTGAAGATCATTTCCTGCGCCACCACGGGCTCCGACCACATCGCCAGGCTCGAATTGGAGAGGCGAAACGTACCGATCCGCACCTTGCGCGAGGACCGCGAGCTGCTACGTACCCTGACGCCGGCGGCGGAATTGAGTTGGGCGCTGCTGCTGGCCTGCGCCCGGCGGTTGCCGGCGGCGGCGGCCCACACCAGGGCCGGCGATTGGGCGCGGGAAGAGTTCCCGGGCCTGATGCTGAACGGCCGGACCCTGGGCCTGATCGGTTGCGGCCGCCTCGGTCAATGGATGGCCCGCTATGGCGCGGCCTTCGGGATGCGCGTGTTGGGCCATGATCCGCATGTGGCACCCTGGCCGGACGGCATCGAGCCGGTCGACCTGGGGGCGATGTTCCAGCAGTCGGATGCGGTTTCCGTGCACGTGCATCTGGCGGCGGAGACCCGCGGCCTGGTATCGGCCGAATTGCTGGCCAAGGCCAAGCCCGGCCTGATCCTGATCAATACCTCGCGCGGCGCCATCGTCGACGAGGCCGCCCTGCTGGCGGGATTGCAGGACGGCCGGATCGGCGCCGCCGGCCTGGACGTCCTGGACGGTGAGCCGGACATTGGCTCGCATCTGCTGATCGTCCATGCCAAGAACAACGACAATCTGATCATCACACCGCATATCGGTGGTTTCAGCCCCGATGCGGTGCGCCGGGTCTGCCGCCGGGCGGCGGAAAAGATTGTCGCGCACCTGGAACTCTAACCGATGCCTTTGAAGAAGCTGGCGGAGGAGATGGCGGCGGTGGCGCCCGGCCATGCCTTCGGCGTGCCGGGCAGCGGCCAGAGCCTGGAACTGATCGACGCGCTGACGCTGGGCGGCATGGCGTTCCATTCCGTGCATCACGAGGGCGCGGCGGCGATCATGGCCGGTACGGTGGGCCGTTTGCATGGCCGCGCCGGCGTCGCCATCAGCATCAAGGGACCCGGTCTGGCCAACCTGGCCGGCGGCATGGTGGCCTGTGCCCTGGAGGGTCTTCCGCTGCTGGCGGTAAGCGAGGCCTACCCGCCCGATGCCCCGGCGGCGAAAGCCCACAAGCGGCTGGATCAGGGCGCGCTGACGGCGGCCGCGGCCAAGGGGCGCCGGCGACTGGCCACCGACGGCCCCGGTTATGCCGCGCTTGCCGGTTGGTCGGAAGCGGAGGTGCCGGCGCCGGTGCTGCTCGAACTGGCCGGCGTGGCCGATCATGCCGAGCCGGTGCCGGCCGCGGACGATCTATCGGAAGTTGGCGAGGCCAGGAAACTCGTGGCGGCGGCCGAGCGGCCGCTGGTGATCGCCGGCACCCTGGCGATCCGCCAAGGCCTGTCGCCGCTTCTCAATCGTTTGCAGATCCCGGTGTTCACCAGCGCCGCCGCCAAGGGCGTGGTGCACGAAGGGCTGCCCCATGCCGCCGGCGTCTATACCGGCGTCGGCCTGGAGCTGACACCAGAGGCGGATCTGCCGGATCGGGCGGATCTGATCGTCGGCATCGGACTGCGGGCCGGCGAGGTGCTGTCCGCCGCCTCCTTCGGCGCTCCGTCCATCAATATCGATCCGGTCGACGCGCCGGGCCACGAGGGTTTCGGGTTTCAGGCCGTCGCCAGGTCGGGCGAGGCGATCCTGGAGCTTCTGACGCAAAAGGCCTGGGGCGTCGAGGAGACGGCCCGGGTCACCGGCGACATTCGTCGCCACCTGTTGCGGTCCGGGTCTTTTCTGCCGGCGCATGCCTTCGATGCGGTGGCGCGGGCCTTCCCCGACGGTGTCCGCATGGTGATCGACACCGGCTATTTCTGCACCATCGGCGAACATGCCTGGCGGGCCCCGAAGGCGGCCTGGTGCCTATCCTCGGGTTCCGGGCGGTACATGGGCATCGGTCTGCCGCAGGCGGTGGCGGCCGCCTTGTACGACGGCGGCGTGCCGACGGTCCTGGTGGTGGGCGATGGCGGCATCGCGCCGTTCTTTGCCGAGGCGCGGCTGGCGGTGCGCCAGACGGCGCCCCTGGTGGTTTTGCAGATGTCCGATGGCGGCTATGGATCGGTGCGCACCCGGGCCATCCAGGACGGCCTCAGCCAGGCGCCGATGCTGGAACCCGCGGCAGACTGGCGGGGCGCCTTCGAAGGGATCGGTTACCGGGCCGAGGAGGCGTTCGATGCGGACGGCCTGAGCGCAGTCCTGCAAGGCTGGCGGGCATCGGCCGGGCCGCTTTTCGTCGCCGCCAGGCACGACGCCGATGCCTACCAGGAGATGGTGAAGGGCATCCGATGAGCGGACGGCGGATCCTGATCGTCGGCGCCGGCAGCGTCGGCCGGCGGCACGCCGGTAACCTGCGGCAACTGGGCTGCAGCGTCTCGGCGGTCGACCCGCGCGAGGATCGCCGAGCCGAGTTCGCGGCGGCCTTCGATGGCGCGGCCTGTCATGCCGACCTCGATAGGGCCCTGTCCGTTGGCGGTTTGGATGGCGTCGCGATCTGTTCGCCAACCAGGTTCCATGTCGAGCAATGCCTGCCGGCACTGGACGCCGGGCTGCCGGTGCTGCTGGAGAAACCGGTGGCCAAGGGGTTGGTCGAGGCGGAGCGACTGGCCGCGGCGGTGCGCCGGACGGGCACGCCGTTGCTGCTGGGGTATACCTGGCGGTGGTGGCCGCCGCTGGCCAGGGTGCGCCAGCTTCTTTCGGAACGGGCGGTGGGCCGACTACGCCATGTCGAGTTCATCATGTCGGCTCACCTGGCGGACTGGCATCCCGGCGAGCCGTTGGCCGAGTTCTTCATGTCGTCCGCCGAACTGGGCGGCGGCGCGTTGCTGGATGAAAGCCATTGGATCGATCTGATGGTCTGGTTTTTCGGCATGCCGGAGGGGTTGTCGGCCAGGGTCGAGAAGATCAGCGACCTGGACATCACCTCGGACGACAACGTCGACATGCTGATCGACTACCCGGACGGCCTGCGCGCCAGCTTGCACCTGGACCTGTACGGCCGGCCGCATCGCAAATCGATCCGTTTCATCGGCGAGGGCGGTACGATCCTGTGGTCAGAAACGCCGAACCGCATCGCCATCGGCGACGAGGCGGCGGATGAATGGCGGGAAGAAATCTTCGACTGCGAGCGCAACGACATGTTTCTGGCCGTGGCCCGCGAATACCTTGAGATGTTGGACGGCGGAGCGGTCGGCACCTGTGACCTTGACGATGGCCTGCGGGTGATGCGCCTGATCGATGCCGCGCGGCAAAGCCATGCCGATGGCCGCCGGGTGGAGACGACCTAGGGCTCATGGCGATGGACGGCCATAAGGTGCTGGCGGTGGTGCCGGCGCGGGGCGGCAGCAAATCGATCCCGCGCAAGAACCTGGCCAAGGTGGCCGGCATCAGCCTGGTGGGCCGGGCGGCACGGATCGCCGCCTCGCTGGATTGGGTCGATCAGGCGATCGTATCGACGGACGATGAGGAAATCGCCTGGGAAGCCAACCGCCATGGCATCGAGGCACCCTTCCTGCGTCCGGACGAGTTGGCCGGCGACCTGGCGAACTCGATCGACATGTGGCGGCAGGCCTGGCTGGCGGCCGAGGCGCATTACCAGATGCGCTTCGAACTATCGATCCTGTTGGAGCCGACCAGCCCCCTGCGCCGGGCCGATGACATCACCCGGACCGTTCGCGCGCTGCTGGACGGCGGCCACAAAGCGGCGGCGACGGTGTGCCCAACGCCGGCCCATTTCACGCCGCACAAGACCCTGACGTTGGACCGCGACGGCGTCATCGGCTTCTACCTGCCGGAGGGATCACGGCATTCCCTGCGCCAGACCATTCCGAGCTACTATCACCGGAACGGCATCTGCTATGCGGTGCGCCGGCCGACCCTGGTGGACGAGGGGCAGATTATCGAGGACGACTGCCTCGCCGTGGTGATCGACCGGCCGGTGGTCAACATCGACGAACCGTTCGAACTGGAACTGGCGGAGTGGCTGTTGGCCCGCGAAGAGGCGGCGTCGGGTCAGTCGAGCAGATCGTAGCTGGTGTTCTTGAGAAGGCGCCGATGGGTTTTCCGATAGCGCCGTTTGAAATGACGCTCCAACAGGGCGCAATTGTACGACCGGCCGTCGACCAGCAGCCGAAAGCCGGGCGGAAAGCGGTCTTCGAGATCGAGCACGTCGATCGCCGCGCGCCGTTCCGGCGTCAGCGCCGGGCCATCGAGGTAGATCAAGTCCGGCGTGACGTCGGGGACATCGCGAAAGCGCCAGACCTTGGTGCCGTCGATGTCGGCCGGCACCCGTTCGGTCGCCGTCACCCGGCAAACGTCACGCAGATGCGCCGGCATCGAATCAATGGTCACCTGGCCCCAATGCGGATCGGCATCCAACGAATGCAGGAAACCCGGCGCGCCCTCGGCCGTGTTGTCAGCCAGCGCCTGGGCGTAGACGATGGTCGAACAGCCGCTGCCAAATTCCAAGATCGATTTGGGTCTGCGCGCCCGCACCATGGCGTAGAGAAACCACAAATCCGACCAGTCGGGGGGCTTGGCGTCGGCCGGGCGGGCGTCGAACAGGCGGAGGTAGCCGCGGCTACCGAATTGCTGACGGGCCCGGCGGTCGAGCACCACCAGCCCCGCCGTGCGGTAGGCCGCGTTCAATTTCCGTTTGAGCCAGGACATCGCGCCGGGGAGGTTTCACCACGCCGCCGTGTATACCAAAAGGGCCGCTTCGATGAATAGCCGCAATCCCATCTTCATCGGCGGCCTGATGCGGTCCGGCACGACGCTGTTGCGGGCCATGCTGGCGCAGCATTCGGCCATTGCCTCCGGCTTGGAAACCCACTGGTTCGACATCGATTGGCGGGCGGGCACGGCGCGCGATGGCGAACCGCTGCGCGGCTACCTGCATCGCATCGGCCAGTTCTTCGAGATCGAGGCGGCGGCGGTCGACCACCTGATCGGGCTGGCCGAAGACGAAGCGGCCTATCTGGATCTGTTCATGTCGGAAGTGGCGCGCCGGGCCGGCAAGCGACGCTGGGCGGAAAAGACCACCGGCAACATCCGTCACCTGGACCGAATCATCGAGCATTGGCCCGAGGCGCGGATCATCCACATCTATCGGGACCCCAAGGACGTCTTCGCCTCGTTTCGGCGTGGCGGCAAGTATGGCGGCGCGGCCGAGCATGGCGCCCTGTGGTGCGATTTCTTCGGCGATCTCGAACGGTTCAAGGTCGATCTGCCGCTGGGTCCGGAGAACCTTCTGGAAATGCGCTACGAAGATCTGGTTCTGGCACCGGAGGCCGAGATGCGGCGGGTCCTGGCCTTCCTGGACGAGCCCTGGGAGGCGGCGGTGGCGCGCTTCGAGGGCAATGCGGACGAGCATGACCGGGTGCGGGAGCTGACCGGTCATGCGAGCACCACATTGGCGCAGATCGCCAGGCCGTTGGGCCGGGACCGCATTGGCCTGTGGCGCGGTGTCATCGATGAACGGGACATGGCGGTGGCGCGGGAGGTGGTCGCCGGGCGCGGGCTAGGCCCCCTGTTTGCCCGCATCGAAGCGGAAACGCCGACACCGGGCGGCCCGGAACCCGGTGGCGCGCGATGAACCGCCTTTTGCTGGTCAACTATCACTACATCCGCGACCCAGATGCCATCGCGCATCCCGGCATCCACCCGATTTCGCTGCGGGATTTCACCGACCAAGTTGACTTGCTGCTGCGCAAGTTGCATCCGGCCAGCCCGGAGGAAGTGGCGGACTTCGCCAAAGGGCGCGACCGACTGCCCGGGCCATCGTTTTTTCTGACCCTGGACGACGGGCTAATGGATCACCTCGAGGCGGCGCGGGAGGTGTTGCGGCCGCGAGGGTTGCGCGTTGCGTTTTTCGTCTGCTCCCGTCCGTTGACCGAACGATTGGCGATCAGTGTGCACAAGGTGCATTGGCTGCGCGCCATGACGCCGCCGGTGGATTTTCGCGACGAGTTCCTCTCGCAACTGCCAACCGAGTGGCGGGCGGCGGAAGGCGATGCCGAATTGGCCCAGGCCGCCGCCGACACCAACCAGTATGACCCGCCGGAGATCGCTCGCCTGAAATACCTGATTAATTTCCACCTGCCCTATGACGTGGTCGATCGCGTCACCAGCGCGATGCTGGCCGGGCGTGGCGTATCGGAGGCGGGCTTCTGCGGCGATTTCTACATGGACGGCGGTGACCTTGGTGAATTGGCCGGCGACGGCCATGTCATCGGCGCTCACAGTCACCAGCACCGGCCGCTGTCCCGGCTGACGACGGCGGAATTGGACGACGATTTGCGGCGCAACATTGCGGCCTTGTCACCTGTGGCCGGCCCGGTGACCTGGTTGAGCTACCCCTGGGGCAGCCCCTGGTCGATCCCCGACGATGCCGAGGCGGTTTGTGAACGGCACGGTTTCGAATTGGCGATCACCTTGCGCCGCGCCTGGAACGGCGGCGGCGAGTCGGCGGCACGCCTGAACAGAATCAATACCAACGAGTTGGCCGGGATGCTGGCGGCCACGTCGTAGGACCGGCCATGCGATTCGATTTCATCGATCGATCCGCCGGGCGACGACGACACCGACACCGTAAATCACTTTGGACGGGATATCGCCGCAGGTGTAAACGGGTTCCAGGCCGTATTGCCGGAGATCGGCGACGCGCGCCTGGAAATAGTCCCGGGCGACGATGCTATCCCGGCGGATGCCCGTCTCGTTCCAATCGCGCCAAGGCTCGATCATGATCACGTGCCTGCCGGCGACCCGAGCGATTTCCGTCAACGCCTGATGGCGGATTTCTTCCATTTGCTCGAGGGCCAGCACGGTGAACAGGCAATCCACCGAGCCGTCGTCGAACGGCAGGGCGGCGGCGCTGCCTTGCTGTACGGTGACATTGCGGTGCGCTCCCGTGGCGGCCAACGGTTCGGGGGAAAACGTGACCAGCTCCCGCGGCAGGGTTTCAAGTTCGGTGCCGCTTTTGGCGACCGCCACGCCGGCGGAGGTCAGTTCGACCCCGGAAAAGGCCATGTCCGGGAAACGGTTGGCCAGCACCAGCAGGTTGAGACCGTTTCCGCAGCCAACTTCGCAAACGGTCCGCGGGCGCAACGTTGACAGAATCCGCATCAGGTACAGCAGATGCACCCGCTTGGTGCCCTGCGCGCCGGCGAGATAACAATTTCCGCGCCAACTCGTCGGCGTATTCGTGGCGCCCGGACTCACTTTTTCGGCCAGACCGATTTCCGACCAGGTGCGGCTGTAAACCCGTTCGACATTCCGTTGATCGTGCCGGACGCCAGGGAACCAACCAAGGAGCTGCCGGCGCCAGCGCCGCCGGCGCCATTTGCCGGTCAGATGTGAGATGATCTTGTCCCAGTCCGGATCGTCTTCCGCGACGGTACGGCCCAAATAGGGGGCAAAGGCATCGCGGATGTCTTCATCCGACATGCCCAGGGCAAGTTCGTCTATCTGCGGTCCGTGCATCGGTAGTAGATCTTCTGGTAGCCGCGACCTTTTCTCAACGGCGGGAGTAAGAGCATGGCGAAAGCTATCAGGGGCGACAAGAGGCCGACATCGGGGGCCGACAACGCGCCGTACTTGATCTTCCTGACCCGACCGAATGCCTCCGCCAGCAGCCGGTCGATATCCTTCTCGTAGCCGAAATTCCGCCTGGAAATGTTGAAGATCAGGGTGCCGCCGGCGTTGGTCATACTGGCGAGACTTCTGGCCGCATCGACCGTGCTCTCGACGGGAAAGTGCTTGTTCACGAACATCTGCACACAAAGGACAAAATCCGCCCTGAGCCCGCAATCATCCTGGACCCGAGACGCCACGGCGAGCGAGCCTTGGTAACGTCGTCGGCCGGCCGACAAACGCGCCGCATCGATGTCCACGCCGATATAACGGCGGCTGCGGAAAAAGGGCCGGTTCCGCATCGGACCGCAGCCAACATCCATGCCGTCCTCGGCCCCGGCCGACGCAGGCATGTCGCGGGCCAGAAACAGCCACAGCAGTTGTTTCGACGGTTTTCCGGAATAGCGCAGGTACACGAGGCGGCCGGTTGTCGGTGAGGTTGAATGCGGCGGACCACTTCTTAGCAACCGAAAGGTACCGGCGACAATGATTTCAATGGCTCAGGGACCCTTGCGGCATGGCTAGTTCGACTTCAGCGCCGGCGGCGGGCGTTTACGGCGCCGAAGCGATGCAAGGCCTGGTCCTGCGGGATCAGGACATGGAGAAGCAGGCGTCGTGTCCGGCCTGCGGCGCCGGCGATCGTGCGGATTTCGCCCGTCACACCTTCGCCGATCGACGGCTGCAATTCGTCCGCTGCCGCCAATGTTCCCATGTCTATCTGGACCCGGTGCCGACGCAGGCCTGGTACGATGGGCTTTATGCGCACAGCTTCTGGGAGGCGAAAACCGAGACCCAGCAACACCAGACCGTTGCCGCCAACCGGACCCAATGGCGCAAGGGTCTGCAGCGCGCCGACAAGCTGATCGATGCGCTGAGGGGTGCCGGGGCGGTTTTCCCGGCCGACGGCGCCCTACTGGAAGTCGGTTGCTCGTTCGGTGTCATCGCCCGGCGGGTGGCCGAAGCCTTCGGCCTGAGGGCACACGGCATCGAGCCGTCCGTCGCCGCCCGGCAGTTCGCCGAACGGGTCGCCGGCGTGCGAATCGTTGCGCCGACAATGAGCGATCTGGCGGCACGAAAGGAGACCGACGGCTTTTGCCTGATCTATTTCTCGCACGTGCTTGAGAACATCGTCGATCTTGACGGGACGATGGCCCTGGTGCGGGAACACCTGAGGGATGGCGGCTGGCTGGTGATTGAGACGCCGAATATCCGGTTTCCGCCCAGCTACAGCATTTTTCACCCCAACTGTTTTTCGCCGCGGTCCCTTGGCCTGCTGCTGCGGCGCCATGGATTGCAGGTGGCGCGGTTGTCACCGTCGGGCCGTCCGGCGACCCGGCTTTCGCCGCGCTATCTGACCGCCGTGGCGCAGAAATCGGAGGAACACGCCGGCGCGGAGGCCTTGAAAGGCGGGGCCCCGTCGACCGATGGATTGGTCATGAAAACCGGGCACCTTTGGTATCGGCTGGCGTCGCGACCGCCGCTGCGTCTGCTGGACCGCTGGTTGACGGCCCGGGCCTACCCGACGACACCGGAGCAGCGCCGCGCCCTGGCGGACATCGAAGCGCTGGCGGAACGGCAGAACCAGGATGCCACCGACTAGTCCGCCGCGGTCAGCCAATCAACTCATAGCTGGTATTGCGCAACGTTCGCCGGAAGGTCTTGCGATATTGACGCTTGAAGTGCGCTTCAAGGAACCTGCAATTGGTGAACCGGCCATCGACCACCAGCAGGAAACCGGACGGAAAGTGGGCTTCCAGGTCCAGGACATCGACGGCGACCTTGCGGTCGGGCCGCAGTGCGGGGCCGTCCAGGTAGATGAAATCGGGCGCCAGGTCAGGCACGTCGCGGTAGCGCCAGGCCGGCGTTCCGCCATAGTCGATCGGCTCCGCCGGCGTCGCCGCGACCGAGCAGAACGTCCGCAACGCCTCGGGCATCGAGCGTTCCGTTGCCGCCGCCCAGTGGGCGTCCGCATCGAAGGAATGCAGGAATCCCGGGGCGCCGTCTTGGGCGTTGTCCGCGAGGGCCTGGGCCAGAGCGATCGAGGAACAGCCGCTGCCGAACTCCATAAGGACACGCGGCCGGCGGGCGCGCACGGTGCGGTACAAGAACCAGAGATCAGGCCAGTCCGGCACAAAAGCGTCCCGGGGCCGGTGATCGAACAACGAAACATAACCGCGGCGGGCCATGGCCCGCTTCGATGGCAGCGTCACCGCGGCGTGCACGGCGCCATCGATGACGGCCTGAAATTTTTGTCTGGCGCGCTGCAACATGCGTGGTTTTTTCGCAGTCCGGCGGTCGCAAGGCAAGCCCGCCGTATTTGCAATATGAAGCTGCTGCAGTATGGTCCGCCGCCGTTCCGCGGACCGCGCAAACCATCATCACGAAAAGAGCAAAGCAAGGTGACTGAATGACGGCCCTGGCCGAATTCAAAACCCATGTCGCGGCGTTTCAACGCAAGACCCGCACGGCATTGAACCTGCCGGGGCTGTTCCAGGCCAAGTTCAGCCGGCCCGGGCTGATCCTGGGTGCCAGGATGGGCAATGCCGGCCTGGTGGCCAGGCTGCTGAAGCCGCAGATTGTGCGCATCCAGAAAGCCGCGCCCGAAACCGCCGAGCCGGTGAACGCGGTGGTACTGCCGAAGCCGGGGTTCATCGAGGATATCACCGCCAGCATCGGTTTGGATCCGCGGTTCAACATCTACGTCCTAAGACGTGAAGCCCTGAAGTTCATCGCCCAATCGTTTTTTCCCGATACCGTCGACGACAACACCTACGGCATTGGCGAACCGGCCATCGAATCCGGCAAGCCGGCCCTGCGGGCGCTTTGGCGCGACGTCTGGCGCCGCATCAACGCGGATATGGGCCTCGACATCGTGCTCACCGGTAACTTCAGCTATTTCGCCGAGCAGGAGTTGGCGGCGGCGGCGGAAGCCGACGGCACCGCTTTTGTCGCCCTGCACAAGGAGAACCTGAAAACCCCGGGCCTTGAGCCGATGTACGAGGACATATATCGTGACCGGAAGATGCCGTTCCAAGGCTCGTTGATCGCCACTTACAACGAAATCGAGCGCGGCATCCAGGCTCGCGCCGGCACCTTCCCGGCCGATCGGATCAAGGTCGCCGGCATGCCCCGGCTGGATCAATTGCATCACTGGCGCGAACGTCATGCCGGTCGGGATGTGTCCATCGACTCCCGGCCCACCGTGTTGTTCATGTCGTACAACGAGAAGACCGGCTGCCCCTTCATCGGCCGCAAGACGGCGGCCGGGCAGGAGACCTTGGCCGACGAATTGGATGCCGTGCGCTGGAACGATCTGGTGGTGCAGGGGCATCGCGCCATCGCCGAGTTGGCGCGACGAAACCCCGATCTGCGGGTCGTCATCAAGACCAAGGACCATGGCTGGGCGCTGGGGGCGTTGCGCCGGGGATTGGGCGAAAGTTTTCAACCGCCGACAAATCTGGAAATCGTCAGTGGCGGCGATCCTTTCGAACTGATCGTGGCCGCCGACGTGCTGGCCGGCTTCAATTCCACTTCGCTGTTCGAGGCATTGGCCGCCAACGTGCCAATCGTCAGCCTCGATTTCGCCGAGGCCGCGGACCCGCGGTTCTCGCCCTATGTGGTCGACCTGGGAGAGGCAGCGGATCGCGCCTCGTCGCCGGAGGAATTCATCGAGCTGCTGGCGGCGCGGGCGCGGCAACGTTCGGCGCGGGCCCGGAGGGGCGAATTGGGCGAGGCCCAGAAGAACATGCTGGCGCACTGGGTCGGCAATCCGGACGGCCGATCGGGGGAACGTGTGATCGCGCTTGTCCTGGGCCATCTGGAGGCACGACGTGGCGTCCACTAGCGCTTCGCCGGCGACCGCCTGGCTGGTCGCCCGGGCGGCCCGCCTGCGGCTGGCCGAACCGGTGGCGCGGCTGATCGCCGGGTCCATCCGATCGTTACATCAGTCGGGCCATGCCGCAGCGGTGGAGGTGCTGGCCTTGGACAAGACGGGGCTGCTGGAGGATTTGCAGGCCAGTCTCGTGCCCACCGGCCGGGCGAACATCCAGGTGCTCGATCGCGGCCTGATAAAGGCGATGGCGCGCGCCTTCATCCCCGAGGAAGTCACCGACAACTACTATCTCAGCGACGAGCCGCACCTGATCGCGGCCAAGGCGGCCTACCGCGACTTCCTGGCGCGGGTGTGGCGGCGGCTATCGATGTTGCGACGTATCGACGGCGTTGTCTCGGCCAACTTCGCCTATTTCGCCGAACGCGAACTGCACGCGGTGTTGGAGGAGGCCGGCGTGCCCTTTCTGGTCATGCACAAGGAAAACACCAAGACGCCGGGGCGATTGGATTTCTGGCGACAGGTCTATGGCGGCCGGCGCGGGCCGTTCGATGGCCGGCGCATCCTGGTCTACAACGAGGTCGAAAAACGGTTGCAAATCGACTGCCGGATCGCCGCGCCGGAGCGCATCTCGGTCACCGGCATGCCGCGTCTGGATCGCCTGCATCACTGGCGCCGGGAAAACGCCGGTCGTCCGTCGTCGGGACCGGCAAGGGTGTTGTTCTTCTATTTCGGCGAGCGCACCGGCCTGCCCTTCATTCCGCTGTTCGGCCGCTCGATCTATCGGGGCGAGGGTGGCGATATCGATCCCACCCTGAAGGATCTCAACTGGCACGATCTGGCGCGCGATACGGCCGAGGCGATCCGCCGGTTGGCGGTCGAAAACCCGGATATCGAGGTGTTGGTCAAGGGCAAGAAGGAGCACGGCAAGGGGCAAAGCCTGGCGGATCGCATGGCCGCGGGCGGGCCGCTGCCGGAGAACCTCAGGCTCGTCACCGACGGCGATCCGTTCGAATTGATCGTCGAGGCGGACGTGGTTTGCGGCTTCGTGACCACGGCGATGCTGGAAGCGCTGGCGGCCGGCAAGCCGGTGGTCATGCCGGCCTTCGCCGAGGCGATCGACGCCGCGATGGCACCGTATCTGATGGCGTTGCCCGGCGTCGCCGAGTTGGCCGACGGCCCGTGGGACCTGATCGCCAAACTGACCGCGGCGGCGCGGCGGCGCCAGGCGCCGGCAATGGAGCTGGCGCCGGCGGTCGCCGCCGAACTGCAGCGTTGGAGCGGCAACGCCGACGGTGCGGCCGGACGACGGGTGGCCGAAGTCATCCTGGCCGAGATCGATGGCGCCCTGGCCGGGGCCAGCGCGGCGGAGTAGGGATGATGGCGGCGAAACCATGGCTGCTGCTGCCGGTGGAAACCAAGGCACGAGAGTTCCACGCCAAACTGCTGCTGGCGGCGGTGGCGGCGGAAGACGGCTTCGAGGTACTGCTGGGCGAACAGAACGCGATGCTGCATCAGCTTCGCCACCTGCCGCGCGGCCTCTATATCGACAAATCCATCGCCCGGTCCAAAACCGCCCATTTCAGACGCTTGCGCCAGCGCGGCAATCGGGTCGCCGCCTGGTGCGAGGAAGGCCTGGTGTATCGTGACAAGACCTCGTATCTGCACGAACGGATCTGCCCGGAATCACTGGCCGAGGCGGATCTGTTCTTTTGCTGGGGTGCGGTGCAACAACAGGATGTGGCGGAGAACATCGACCAGGGCCGAGAGAAGCTGGTCGCCACCGGCAATCCGCGTTTCGATCTGTTGCGGCCGGGATATCGCGATCTGTTCGCCGCCGAGGCGCGGGCGCTGCGCGAGCGTTATGGCGATTTCATCCTGATCAACACCAACTTCGCCCGCTACAACCATTTCAACGGCGAGAACTTCCTGATCGAGGTGCAGCGTCAGCGGGGCGCCATCACCACCGCCGAGCAGGAGGCATTTTTCGTTGCCTGGCGCGACTTCCTGGGCGAGCTCTACCGTGGCTTCGCCGCCATGTTGGCGCCCTTGGCCGGGGCCTTTCCGGAACGCAAGATCATCTTGCGCCCGCACCCGTCCGAGAACCATGGGCGCTGGGCCGAGGAGTGCCGGGATCTCGGCAATGTGGAGGTGGTGTTCGAAGGCAACGTCGTGCCCTGGCTGATCGCCGGCGAGGTATTGATCCACAATTCCTGCACCACCGGCCTGGAGGGCTATCTGCTTGACCGGCCGGTGATCGCGTATCAACCCGCGACATCGGAGGTTTACGATTCCTATCTGCCCAACGTGGTCAGCGAACGGGCACGGGTTCCCGAACAGCTGGTCGATTGCGTGCGCCGCGCCCTGGACGGCGATGGCGCCAGCGGCGGTGCCGAGGGGCGGGCGGCGGCCGAACGATACTACGCCGGCATCGATGGACTATTGGCATCGGAAAGGGTGCTGGCGGCGGTACACGGCATCGATCTGCCGGTACCCGAGAGACCCGGCCCAACGACCAGCGTCGCCCGTGCCGCCAGCCATGTCGGCGGGCCCGCGCGACGGTTGGCCCGGCAGGCCCTGCGCCCACAAATGGCGGCCTATGCGCGGCAGAAGTTCCCCGGCATCGAAATCGGCGAAGTGCGCGCGGAATTGCGGCGGCTGCAATCGGCCTCCGGCCGCTTCGCCGATGTCGCGGCTGAACCGCTGGCGCATCGCTGCTATCGGATCGCGGCATGAGCCGTACCATCAGCCAGCGCCTGGAACGCGCCTTGAAGACCACCTCTCGCCGCGGCTTGCGCCTAAACCTGCGCTTCAAGCGGCGGTTCTCCCGTCGCGGGCAAACGGTCTTCATCAGCGCGCTGCCGAAATCCGGCTCCACCTTCCTGGTCAACGCGCTGAGCCATGCCACCGGCTATCAGAACTTCTTCCTGGGCTACCAGCAGCAGAACGAGCAGGACCTCTACCTGCCCAATCTGATCGACGCCTGGTCGATGGACGTGGTCAGCCACCAGCACACGCGGGCGACGGCACCGAACCTGCAATTGATGAACGAATTCGCCATCCGGCCGGTGATCCTGACCCGCAATGCCTATGACGCGGCGGTCAGCTTGACGGACCACCTGGAGAACGAATCCAGGCAAACGCCGCTGCTGGACGTCCCGGCCGACTTCGCTTCCCGGCCCCGGGAGAACCGCCTGGATGCCGTCATCGATCTGGCCCTGCCATGGTATGTGCAATTCGTCGCCGGCTGGGCGACGGCGGACCATGAGGGCGCCGTCGATTGCCTGTGGCTGCGTTATGAAGACGTCATGGCCGACGGCACGGCGGCATTGCGGACGGTGCTGGCGTTCCACGGCGTGACGGCGGACGACGGCAGACTGGCATCGGCGCTGGAGGCGGCCAAAGGCGGGGGAAGCCGCCTGAACAAGGGGGTGGCGGGGCGCGGCATGGCCGAACTGACGCCGTCGCAGAAGCAACGCATTGACAGTCTGACCCGGCACTATCCGGCCGTTGATTTCTCGATGATGGGACTTCCCGGCGCCTAGACGATGTGTGGCGTGGCCGGTTTCCTGCAAGTCGATCCGGCAACCCCGGGATCGGAAATGTCGCGCCTGGTGCGGCGGATGGCCGATACCTTGCGCCACCGCGGCCCCGATTCCGATGGTGAATGGATCGACCCCGAGGCCGGCATCGCCCTGGGTCATCGCCGGTTGGCGATCATCGACCTCTCCGCCGAGGGGGCACAGCCGATGGCGTCGGCCAATGGCCGCTACGTCATCGCCTACAACGGCGAAGTGTATAATTTTCCGGAGCTGCGGAGGGAACTGACCGAGCAGGGCGCCCACTTCCGCGGCCATTCCGACACCGAAGTGATGCTGGCGGCGATCGAGGCCTGGGGCCTGGAAGCCGCCATCGGGCGCTTTGTCGGGATGTTCGCCTTCGCCCTTTGGGATCGGCGGGAACGGCAATTGTCGCTGGCGCGCGACAGACTCGGCATCAAGCCGATGTACTACGCCCGGATGGGCGGCCATCTGCTGTTCGCCTCGGAATTGCGGGCCTTGCGGATGCACCCGGCCTTTGCCGCCGAGATCGACCGCGACGCATTGGCGCTCTATCTCAGGCGCAATTGCCTGCCGACGCCGTATTCCATTTATCAAGGTGCCAGCAAACTGCCGCCGGCGACCATTCTGCAGTTCCCGTCAGATGGTACCGACCGGCCCCGCAGCACTGCCTATTGGTCACTTCAGCAGGTCGCCGAACAGGGCACCGCGCAACCCTTCGACGGCGACGAGAACGAAGCGGTCGAACAACTGGAAGAGCTGTTGGGCGAGGCCGTGGGCAGCCGCATGGTGGCCGACGTGCCCTTGGGCGTCTTCCTCTCCGGCGGCGTCGATTCATCCACCGTGGCGGCGTTGATGCAGGCGCGCTCAGCCCAGCCGATCAAGACCTTCTCGATCGGTTTGGAAGACGCCGCCTATGACGAGGCGATCGATGCCAAAGCGGTGGCGGCCCATCTGGGCACGCGGCACGACGAACTCTACCTCAGCGATGACGACGCCTTGGCGGTGGTTCCGCAGTTGGCGGAGATGTATGACGAGCCGTTTTCGGATTCATCGCAGATCCCTACCCACTTGGTTTCGAAAATGGCGCGCCGGAAGGTGACGGTGGTGCTGTCGGGAGACGGCGGTGACGAGGTGTTCGCCGGCTACAACCGCCATCTTTGGGTGGAACGAATTATCAAGGCGACGGCCTGGCTGCCGGGGCCCTTGAAATCATTGGCGGCAGATCTGTTGACGGCCTTGCCGCCGCATCGCTGGGACCTGCTTGCCGGGTTGCTGCGACAGCGGAATCCCGGCGACAAGCTGCACAAGCTGGCCCGCGTGCTTCACAGCCGCGATGCAGTCGAGATGTATGACGGCTTGACGAGCAACTGGCTGAACGCCGATGCCGTCGTTCTGCGGGAGAGCCAGGCCAACGGGGGCCATCACAAAGCGCCGACCCTGGCGAACCTACCGGATTTCACACGGCAGATGATGTATCTGGATGCCATGGGGTATCTGCCGGACGACATCCTGACCAAAGTCGATCGCGCCAGCATGGCGGTCAGCCTGGAGGCGCGGGTGCCGTTGCTGGATCATCGGGTCGTCGCCTTTGCCTGGCGGCTGCCGTTGGAAATGAAGCTGGCGCGGGGGCAGTCGAAGCGGCTGCTGCGCCAAGTGCTGTACCGGCACGTGCCCAGGAGATTGATCGAGCGGCCGAAGATGGGATTCTCGGTGCCGATCCATACCTGGTTACGCGGCCCGTTGCGGGGCTGGGCGGAGGAATTGCTGTCCGAGGGACGCCTACGCCGGGATGGTTTTTTCGATCCGGATCCGGTGCGCCGGGTTTGGGCCGAGCATCTTTCCGGCCGGCGAAACCTGCAACATCAGCTTTGGGATGTTTTGATGTTCCAGGCCTGGCTTGATACCCAGAGAGGATGAGCGGCCACGACGATATCGGCCGTCGCCTGTGTTCAGCCAGCGACCCGGCGACGTTCCTTGCCTTGTGGTTCGAAGACAACTTGCTGCCGGCGGTGGAGCAGGGCACCTTCGAGGCGTTCTATCGGTCGTTTCGAAAGAGCTTCCCGCCGCGCATCCGACGCTACTATTCCGGGCAACTGACCGAGGTGACGGTCATGGTTCGGGGTCAGCCCGGCGCGCTGGTGCTGGAGGTCGGCTGTGGCTGCGGTAGCGAGAGCCTTTGGCTGGCCCTGCAGGGCGCGCGGGTTTACGGCATCGACGTCCGCGCCGATCGCGTCGCCGTGGCTGAGAGCCGGGCCGAGGTGCTTTCCGGATTCGCCGGCCGACCGCTTCCGGTGCAATTCGCGTCGGCGAATTTCCTCGATCTGCCGGCCGAGCCCAGCTACGACATCATCTGGATGGAGCAGACGTTTCACCATCTGGAACCACGGCGGCGGGTGGTCGAACATCTGGCCAGGTTGGTGCGGCCCGGCGGCCATTTGGTGGTGTCAGAGGCGAATGGCTGGAACCCCCTATTGCAGTTGCAGCTTCTGTTGCGACGTGGCGTGCGTACGGTGGTGACCTTCACAGGGGAAGACGGGCGCGAACATGTCTACGGCAACGAACGGGTGCTGTCCGCGCTGGCGCTTTCGGAGTTGCTCGGTCGGGTCGGATTCCGGCGCCAGCGGATACGGCACTTCCGCAGCTTTCCCAATCACCCCCTGTTCTCGCCGCTGGGCCGGGCGGAAGCCTTGCTGGAACATAATTTCCTGGCGCCGCTGTTGACCCACTACAACTATGTCGGCCGACGGGTGGAGCACGATTGATGGCGGCGCCGAAGCTCCTGTACCTGATGAACGAGGCGCTGTTCTTCACCACCCACCGTCTGCCGGTGGCGTTGGCGGCGCAGCAGGCCGGATACCTGGTCCACGTGGCGGCACCGTACGAGGAGGGACCGGTCGAGATCATTCGCCGGCACGGCTTTGCGTATCATGATCTACCGCTGAAACGGGGCGGCCGGAGCATCCTTGGCGAGTTGGGCCTGATTGCCAGCTGTCTTTGGCTGATCGCCAGTATTCGCCCGCAGCTCGTGCATCATGTGGCGATGAAGCCGGTGATCTGGGGTGGTCTGGCCTCCCGCCTGCTGCGGGTGCCGGCGGTGGTGCACGCCGTGACCGGCCTGGGTTTTCTGTTTATCCGCGAGGATCGTGCGGCCAAGCTCATCCGCCGCCTGATCATGCCGCTGTATCGTTACGCCCTGGGGCACGGCAATGGGCGGGTGATCTTTCAGAACCCGGATGACCTGGCGTTGTTCACGCGGCGGAACCTGGTGCGGTCGGATACCACGGTGATGATCAAGGGTTGCGGCGTCGACATGGAGCAGTTCCGCCCGCGCGATCACGCCGCCGACCCGCCCATCGTCATGTTCCCGGCCCGCATTCTGGGCGACAAGGGCGTTCATGAATTCGTCGAGGCGGCGCGGATCGTCAAGGCGGAAGGGATCCCGGCGCGGTTCGTGCTGGTTGGACGGCGCGATCCCGCCAACCCGACCGATGTCGGCGAGGCGGCGATCCGGCAATGGGAGGGTGATGGCCTGTTGGAGTGGTGGGGGTTCCGGACCGACATGCCGGAAGTTCTGCCGCAGGCGTCGGTGATCTGCATGCCAAGCTACCGCGAGGGCCTGCCGCGTGGCCTGATCGAGGCGGCGGCCTGTGGCTTGCCCATCGTCACGGCGGATGTGCCGGGCTGCCGAGAGGTGGTGCGCCGGGGCGAGAGCGGGTTTCTGGTGCCGGTGCGTGACGGCCGGGCAACCGCCGAGGCGATCAAGGAACTGCTGCTCGATCCCGAATTGCGCCGGCGCATGGGCGCCGCCGCCCGCGCCCTGGCCAAGGCCGAATTCGCCGTCGAGGCCTTCGTCGCCGACACCATGGCAACCTATCGGGCGGTGTCGCCTTGGCCGTCGCGATCGTGATGCCGACGGCGGGCGCCCGCGCGATCGCGTTGACGGCGCTGCTTTTCGCGCCGATCGGCGTGGTGGCGCCGAAAGGGCTGGTACTGCTGCTATTCGCCGTCGGCTTGTGGTTGCTGTTCAGGGCTCTCGGCCAAGGTCGATTGGTGCCCGTCTTCACCGGCGCCACGGCGATGTTGTTCGGCCTGTTCACCACCTGGGCCCTGGTGTCGGCGGCATGGTCGCTTGATGCCGGCGCGTCGGTCATCACCACCGCCAAGCTGGCGGCGGTGTTGCTGGCGGCGTTGCTCGTGCTGGACGCCGTGCGTCAACTACCGGACCGGGACGCCGCCGCCGTCGGCGGTGCCCTGGTTATCGGCTACGCCGTGGCGGCGCTGCTGCTGGCGGCCGAAAGCCTGTCGGGCGGCCTGGCGCACCAGGCGTTGTACCGCCTACAGGAGCGCTCCCATGAGTTCGATATGTCGATCTTGAACCGGGCCGGCGCCATGTTGCTGCTGGCAGCCTGGCCGGTGGCCCTGGAATTGCGTCGGCGGGCCGGCCCCGGGTTGGCCATCCTGGCGATCGTCGTCGCCATGGCCATCGCCCTCGGCGGCGTCGGCAACAGCAATCAGGTGGCGGTGCTGGCAGCCGCCAGCGCGGCCATTGCCGCCTGGTGGCTGGGTCGGCGCCTGTGTACGAGTTTGGCGGTTTTGTTGGTCATTCTGATCGTCGCCGCGCCGCTGTTGCCGCGGACGCTGCTGGCCCCGGAACGGTTTCAGTCGATGCTGGACGATCGCTACTATTCGGCGCTGCATCGCCTGGAGATCTGGCGGTTCAGCGCCCTGAAGATCGCCGAAAAACCAATGCTTGGCTGGGGCATGGACGCGGCGCGGCGGATGCCGGATGGCGACACCAAACTGCGTCACGGCGGGCATTTGATGAACGTCCATCCACACAATGCGACGTTGCAGGTCTGGCTTGAACTGGGTGGTGTCGGAGCTGGCCTGCTGGCGCTGCTGGTCGCCGGCCTCTGGCTTCGGGCCGGGCGTTTGGGGGATGTCTGGCGGAGTGCCGCCGCGGCCGGATGTCTGGCGGCCGGCCTGGCCGTCGCCAACCTGAGTTTTGGCGTCTGGCAGACCTGGTGGATGGCCGCCCTTGCCCTGGCGGGAGGCCTGTTCGCCGCCGTCGTCCGGCCCCGCGGTTAACAGAATTGTAAGCCCTGCCCAAGTAAGTATGGATGGGTCTTAGCGGCACCCGGGGATGGTTTCGGGTGGTGACCGCGTGAGCGGGTGAATGCGAACATGCTGGCCAGGAAGCAAAAGAAGCAGGAAGCGCTACCGCGCCACGAAGAACTGCTGCTCGACTATGCCGAACGCCTGCGCCGCCACATTGCCGGTCGGCGCGCCATCCATCTGCACCTGTCCGCGCTGAGGCCGCAAAACCGACGGCCGCATCACACCCGCATCGCCGCCAGCAGTTTCGATAGTCTTGTGCAGCGGCACGAAGGGCAGTGCTTCCGGCTGCGCAACGACGATCTGGTGGTGGTGGTGCGCGACGCCTCGGTGGCGCAGATCGATGAAGTGGTGCTGAAACTGCGCTATCTGTTCAGCGAAGACCCATTGGCACTCGAGGACAACGATGCCTCGCAGCAGCCGTTTTGTACCTGGTACGACCTGGAGGAAGACTACGCCGAATTCCTGGCCACCGCATGCCGGGTCAATGAGCTGGCAAAGCAGGAGGAAGAGCGTCGCGCCGGTGCCGAGGGGACCGTGGGCGATGGAGAGGTCGCGTTGGCGGAGATGGAACCCCTCGATCCGGCACGCCTGGGCCGGTTGGAGGAAGCCATCACCACCGCGGATGTCAGTTCGTTGGTGCGCCGGCAGCCGGTCTGTGCGATCGCCGCCGGGCAGAAGCCGACACCGATTTTCGAAGAGGTTTTTGTCTCCATCGATGAATTGCGTCGCAAGGTGCTGCCGAACGTCAACATCGTTTCCAGCCGTTGGCTGTTTCAGCATCTGACGGAAGTGTTGGATCGCCGGTTGCTGCAATGCCTGCCGGAGATGGAGGCCGAAACGCCGGCGAATACCAGCATCAACATCAACGTATCGACCATATTGAGCGAGCAGTTCCTGACTTTCGATCGGCGCCTGCGCCATTACACCAAGAAGACCGTGTTCCTGGAATTGCAGAGCGTCGACGTTTTCGCAGATATGGGCGCCTACTTCTTCGCCCGTGATTTCGCCCGCGAACGCGGTTACATGATCTGCCTCGACGGCCTTGGATACCTGACCTTTCCCATGGCGCCTCGCGACGAATTGGGCACCGACATGCAAAAGCTGATCTGGGACGCCGATGTTCTGGATCAAGGCAGCACCACTCGCGCTGATCGTCTGCGCGAGGCAGTGAAAAAGGCCGGTCCGACCCGCGTCATCCTATGCCGTTGCGACGACCATCGGGCGTTGGAATTCGGTCAGCAGATCGGCATCAGCCTGTTTCAGGGCCGATACATCGATCGGATCGCCCAATTCATCCGGTGACTTCAACGCCCGCCGGCCTGTCCGGCGCGATTCGCAAGCCGGCCCGCTATTCCTTTGGCGAACGCTTGGCCAGGATGCGCTGCAAGGTGCGCCGGTGCATGTTCAATCGGCGGGCGGTCTCGGAAACGTTGCGATCGCACAACTCGTAGACCCGCTGAATATGTTCCCAGCGCACCCGGTCAGCCGACATCGGCCGGTCGGGTGGTGGCGGAGCCTCGCCATCCGGCGCCCGCAGGGCAGCCTCGATATCGTCGGCGTCGGCGGGCTTGGATAGGTAGTCGACGGCGCCCAACTTCACGGCCGCGACGGCGGT
>JASLMH010000060.1 GCA_030746635.1 Alphaproteobacteria bacterium
GAAGTGCCGGTCTTTCGGCATCCAGTTCTGAGCTTCCACTTGCTCCTCGAGATAGCGTCCGGCATACGTCGAGCGGCCCAGGACGATGAAACCGATGACAAGTCGTAGCAGTGTTCACTGACGACGGATAGAGCAGCGAATTTACCAAGCCGCCCCACCACATGGCAAACAAGCTACGCCTTACACACGCGTACCCCCTGCCACTTCTCGGGCAAAGCCAAAAATGCTGGCGGTGGTATCGGCCACCCCACAAACCCCCAACGTTACCGTGTCGTGTCGTCCCAACCGGTAAAGTAGCTGGAATGGGATTGAATAGAAATAAGAATTAGACGCATTCCAAAATAGTTCACGAAAATGTCATTGCCGCCGCGATGCGGCGGGAACATGCCAAGGCCCGGCGCCTAGGGCGCCGGGCCTTGGTTCAAACCGGTGAAAATCCGCCCTCAGGCGGCCTTCAACATCTTCTCCAGGCGTTCCGTGGCCTGTTCCTCGTCGAGGCCCTCGACGGCGGCCAATTCACGAACCAGCCGGTCCAGGGCCGCTTCATAGATCTGCCGTTCGCTATAGGATTGCTCGGGCTGGCCGGAACCGCGGTGCAGATCGCGCACCACCTCGGCGATGGATATCGGGTCGCCGGAATTGATCTTGGCCTCATACTCCTGAGCCCGCCGGCTCCACATGGTGCGCTTCACCCGGGCCCGGCCCTTCAAGGTGGTCAACGCCGACTTCATCTTGTCGGGCGAACTGAGCGAGCGCATGCCGCTTGCCTCGGCCTTGTTGGTGGGCACGCGAAGGGTCATTTTCTCTTTTTCGAACTCAACGATGAACAGCTTGAGCTGCATGCCGGCAACTTCCTGGTCTTCGATGCCAACGATTTGGCCGACACCGTGGGTCGGGTAGACCACGAAGTCGTTTATGCTGAAGCCGTTCTTCCGTTTCGCCTTGGTGGAGGTCTTTTTCGCCTTGGTCGCCATGATCCTCGCTCGTCAAAATAACCGCCGCATGCATTTCTCGGGTCGCCGCTCGAACGATACGCGACGGCGCACGGGCCGCCCGATCTTCCCTAGCTGACGAAACCTTCCCTCGGCGAATGCATGCGCAAACATCCACCGAAAACGACCGGCCAAAGCCGGTCTCGGGACAATAAAACGCCGGCCCTGAGGCCAGCCCACGGCATGGCACGAACTAAACACCCGGCATGCCCACCACACGATTGATGGTTTGGGATCGTGCCCGTTTAGCGTGCTCGATTGTACACCGTAGAGGACACACCTATATCACAGAAACCGCCAAAAAGAAAGTCCGACGGCGGTACTGTTCTCAGGTGATATTATTTGTATACCAAACAATTCCGCCAAGCGTGATCACGGCGCCGCAGCCGTATGCCGGGCCAAACGCACCTTGTTGGTTGGCGATGGATCAGGGCTGGCGGATAGCGCCGCCTCGGTGGTCAGGTGCCCTCGCCGGGCTCCGCACTGAAGAACTGCTCGTACTTGTTCGGCACGTCCTTGAATTCGTCGGCGTCGGCCGGAGATTCCCGCTTGCGGGTAATGTTCGGCCATTTCTCGGAGTATTCCCGGTTGATCTCGACCCAGCGCTCCGTGTCGTCCTCGGTGTCGGGCAGGATCGCTTCGGCCGGGCATTCCGGCTCGCAAACCCCGCAATCGATGCATTCGTCCGGATGGATCACCAGCATGTTCTCGCCTTCGTAGAAGCAGTCCACCGGACATACCTCGACGCAATCCATGTACTTGCATTTGATGCATGATTCGACGACGACGTACGTCATGCCTTAATTCTCCTATCACCGATCCACTCGGCCGTTCCGGCCGGCAACTCTCGCCCGACTATGTACCCGAAATATCGAGGCGCGCAAGAACCCGTTTGCGCGCCTCGCCGCGTTCGCGGTCCGAGACATAAAGCAAGCCGCCCAGGCGGCGCAACAAACTTGTTTCGTAGTCGTGCAACGCGCCGTCGGCGTAGGCGACCTCCCACAGCATTTCCATGATTTCCAGCCGTTCCTCATGGCTGTAATGCGCCTTGATGGTGCGGGTGAAACCGAACAATTGGCTGGCTTCCGACTGCTCGAGCTGGGCCTGGTCATGCAGGGTCCGCGCCTCCGCCTCGTCCAGGCCGAAGCGGTCGCGCAGCAGCCCGTCGATGACCCGTCGTTCATCCTCGTCATAGTGGCCGTCCAGGCAGGCCGCCTCGACCAGCAGCGCCGCCGCCGCCAACTGCAACTGGTCGTGGCCATGCTGGCCGTGCTCGGGATCGCCGGCCGTCGACCCGGCCAGAAGTCGTTTTATGCGGTTGATCATGGGTTTCCCTAACATGTCGTCCGGCCGTCGTCCAACCGACATGCTCTAGGTAGCGAAACTTGGAAAAGAGAGGCGCGGGGCGCTTTGCGTCGTCCTTCCCGTCGTACTACGCTGCCGGCATGGCGATGGAAGCGCGATGGCCCGGACGGCCCGGGAACCCGCTGGCGATGCTGCTTTTGCTTGCCGCCTGGTCCTTTGGCGCAGGGCCGGCGGATGCGGCATCGGAGCAACGAAAGGTGGCGTTCTTCGGCATCCTGGACGCCGCCGCCCTTGAGGCCTTGCCGGCCGGCGCCAACTTTCGCGTGCGGGCCATGAGCGGGACGCGGTCGGCCGCCCTGATCGCCGATCTGTTCCGCCATCAACTTGGCGAATCCGGCTATCGTGTCGCGGCGGACGCGGCTTATGTGCTGTCGTTTCAGCTCGGCGGCGAGAACCCGGCCGACGATCGCGATTCAGGCTTCGAGCTGCGCGGCCAGGGCGGCAGCAGCGACGCCGAGAATGTGCAACTAACCATGCGCTGGCGGGCCAAGCGCGGCGATACCGCCAAGGCGGAGAGGCGGCGACGGCTACTGGTCACGGTCAGGGACGATCAGCGCCGGCTGATCTGGCGGGCCCGGGTGGCGCTACCGCCGACCGATCGGGACGATGCCGAGATCGTCGAGGCCATCGCCCCCGCCATTGTCGCGCAATTGGGCCGGACGGTTTATGCCCTGCGGGTTCCATAGGGAAAACAACGGCCGACCAGGCGACGGTTCCGGGGCGGGAGGTGGTTAGGGCGAACGTCCCTGCAACCGGTCGAGCACCCGACGCTGGCGTTTCGTGGGCCGGCCGCTGCCGGCCTCGCGTTGCCCGGTGTCCCGGTTTTCGGACGGCTTGTTCCCGGTCGCGGCGCCGGGGGGCGCCAGATCCTCGTACAGGGTCTGCGCCTCGGGTGCCGGACCTCGCCGCTGACCCAAATCCAACACCTTGACCACGCGGATATGGGGGCCTTGCGGGAAGGTCAGGACGTCGCCGGCCTTGACGGTGGTGCTGGCTTTTGCCACCACCTGCCGGTTGACCCTGACCTTGTGGCCGTTGCAGGCCTTGGCGGCGATCGTGCGGCTCTTAAAAAAGCGCGCGAACCAAAGCCACCGATCGAGACGTTGGACGTCGGTCATCGCCTATTTCGACCTGTTCAGACGACGCAATTCCGCAAAGGCGGAATGCCGGGCGGTCGGCCGCTCCCGCTGCCGCCGCTTCTTGCTCCCGACCCGCTGGTAACGATAGCGCCGGCCCTCGCCGTCGCCATCGCCGCGATAGCCCAGAGCCGTCAGCACCAGATCCAGCGCCTCCCGCCCCCGGCCGAGCAGCGACTGCATCTCGTGGGAGGCTTGAAACGGCCCGCCCTTCGACGCCTGATGGGCCAGGCGGGCCAACCGGTCGAGGATATCAATGCGAATGGCCTGATCGCCGATGGTTCGAAATCCGCAGGTGGCCAGGAACGTCCGCGCCGCCGGCTGCTCGGGTGCCGCCATCGCGACCTGCCCCGGCTCCGGCAGCGGCGCCTGACCCGAGGCCGGGTGCGCGATGCGCCACAGCCGGGCGCGGATGGTCATGCGACCGGGCCGCAGCAACGGCGGCAGATAAATGTCCAGATAGCCCAGGCGGACGCCGAAACGGTGCAAACCGGCCCGATCCGCCGGTTGCAGATCGGCGATCAGACCGTCGACCTGGCTTCGCGGCATGACCCCCAGGCCCTCCGTCAACTGGTAGACCAGGCCCCTGGCCGCGCCCTCGAAACGGCCGTTCGACAGCCGTACCAGGGGTGAAAGTTCGGCCCCAATTCGTCCTTCCAGCCAGCCTTGCAAACGCCGCCGCGCCCGTTCGCGCAATGGGCCGTCGAGATGGTCGGCCGGTAACAGCTCGACCCGCGGCGTCAGTACATCCGGCCCGGCGGTCAACCGAGCGACCGCGGCGCCAGCCCAATGAAGCTGGTTGTCGTCCTGCCAATCGAAGTCGCTATCTTCCGCGGTGGCCAGCTTGGCCGCCCGGCGGCTGATTTCCCGGGTCAGCACCTGATTGGCGGCGCTGCGCAGGGCCCGGCCCTCGACGCCGCTGGCGGCGGCGTCGGGGTGGAACTTCAAGCCGCGCAGCCGGCCGACATAATGGCCCTCGACCAGCACCTCGCCATCGGCGGTCACCGCCCCGAACAGATCACGCCGCTCCTTCAGGCCGCGATACAGCGCGGCGGTGCGCCGGTCCACGAAACGCTGGGTCAGGGCGGCGTGCAAGGCATCCGAGAGGGCATCCTCGACCGCCCGGGTCCGTTCCTGCCAATGGCGCGGATTCTCCAGCCATTCGGCGCGATGCGAGACATAGGTCCAGGTGCGGACATGGGCAATGCGGCCGGCCAGGGTGTCGATATCGCCGTCGGTGCGGTCGAGGCGCTGCATGTGACCTTCGATCCAGTCGTCGGACAGCGCGCCGTCATCGGTTTTCAGGAAATGGAACAGCCGGCTCAACAACCGGTGATGTGCCTCCGGCGTGGCTTTGGCGAAGTCCGGAATTCGGCAGATTTCCCAAAGGCGGCGCACCATGGCCGGGCCGGTCACTGCGTCGCTGATCTCGGCCTCGCCGGCCAGGGCCTCCAGGGCGGTGACATCGTCGGCGTCGCGGGCGCTGATCAGGCCATCGCGCGGCGCCCGCCGCCGCAGGCTGTGACGCAACGCCGTCAGGCTCTGGAAGTCCAGATCCGAATTGCGCCATTGCAGCCGCCGGACCGGGTCGAAACGATGGTTCTCGACCATTTCCACGATCTCTTCCGGCAAGGCGCCGGCGCCGGCGGTGATGCCGAAGCTGCCGTCGTTCATGTGGCGGCCGGCGCGGCCGGCGATCTGGCCGATTTCGGCCGGCTGCAGGGGCCGGTGCCAGAGCCCGTCGAACTTCCGCTGGGCCGCGAAGGCGACGTGATCGACGTCCATGTTGAGTCCCATGCCGATGGCGTCGGTCGCCACCAGATAATCGACCTCGCCCGATTGATACAGCGCCACCTGGGCGTTGCGGGTGCGCGGGCTCAAGGCGCCCATGACCACGGCGGCGCCACCGCGTTGGCGACGGATCAGTTCGGCCAGGGCGTAGACTTCGGCGGCCGAGAAGGCGACGATGGCGCTGCGCCGGGGCAGCCGCGAGATCTTCTTCTCGCCGGCATATTGCAGCACGGAAAACCGCGGCCGTTCGATGAAATCGGTATCCGGCAGCAGGCGGCGGATGATCGGCTTCATGGTATCCGAGCCCAGGAACATGGTCTCCCGTTCGCCGCGGGCATGCAGCAGCCGGTCGGTGAAGACGTGGCCGCGTTCGGGATCGGCGCAGATCTGGATCTCGTCGACGGCCAGGAAATCCGCCCGCCAGGTCAGCGGCATGGCTTCCACGGTGCAAACGAAATAGGACGGCCGGGCCGGCACGATCTTCTCTTCGCCGGTGACCAGCGCCACCGCCCGGGCGCCTTTCTGCGCCGCTACGCGGTCGTAGATTTCCCGCGCCAGCAGGCGCAGGGGCAAGCCGATGATACCGGTGCGGTGGCCCAGCATGCGTTCGACGGCAAGATGGGTCTTGCCCGTATTGGTCGGTCCCAGGACCGCCGTGACGCGGCCGTTCGCTGGCGGGCCGCCAGGGCCCCTGTCGATGCTCATGCCGGGATCGAGAGTCCCGGTTTGCCGCGAAAAATGCAAGCCTCCCGTTGGCCGTCGGGGCCGTGCCGGTATGCTTCACCCGGAGGATGGCGGCGACGGAGGACGAGATGTATTTGGATCCCACCGACGAGCAACTGCAGGAGATCGCCGAACTGCCGGACGAAGGTCCGGTGGTCATGCTCAACCTATTGAAGTTCAACGAACAATCGGCGGATGGGCAGGGCAGTGGCTGGGATGCCTATGTGCGGTATAGCGAGGCGGTGATCGGCCTGATCAAGCGCCGGGGTGGCGACATCCTATGGGCCGGCGCCGGCGAGGCGGTGGCCCTGGGGGGCGAGGCCGACGGCGATTGGGACTATGTGGCGCTGGTCCAGTACCCCTCGCGCAAGGCGTTTGTCGAGATGATGCAATCGGCCGAATATGCGGCGGCCAACCACCATCGCCTGAACGCGGCGGCCCGCCACACCATCCTGGCGGTGACCCCGCGATACAGCAAATTGAACTAACCGAGGCCGCGCGCCGCCACGATGACATCGCGACGGACGGCCAGGGCGCCGGTATACTGCGGGTGCGAAATGATACGGTGACGGCGATGACGGACGATGCGGCAAAGCACCTGAACGACTGGCGCGAACTGGCGGCCAAGGAACTGCGTGGTCGGGGCCCGGACGATCTGGTCTGGCAGACGCCGGAAGGCATCGCGGTCAAGCCGCTCTACACCGCCGGCGACCTGGAAGGTCTGGAGGGTGTCGACAGCCTGCCGGGGTTCGAGCCCTTCATGCGCGGCGTACGCGGCACCATGTATGCCAACCGTCCGTGGACCATCCGCCAGTACGCCGGGTTCTCGACCGCCGAGGAATCCAATGCCTTTTACCGCGGGATGCTGGACGGCGGCCAAACCGGGCTGTCGGTGGCCTTCGATCTGGCGACCCATCGGGGGTACGACTCCGATCATCCCCGGGTGACCGGCGACGTCGGCAAGGCCGGCGTGGCGATCGACAGTGTCGAGGACATGAAGATTCTGTTCGACGGCATCCCCCTGGATCGGATGAGCGTGTCGATGACCATGAACGGCGCCGTGCTGCCGACCATGGCCAATTACATCGTCGCCGCCGAGGAGCAGGGCGTGGCGCCGGAGCAACTGGCCGGGACCATCCAGAACGACATCCTCAAGGAGTTCATGGTCCGCAACACCTACATCTACCCTCCCGAGCCGTCGATGCGCATCGTTTCCGACATCATCGCCTTCACGGCCGAGCAGATGCCGAAGTTCAACTCCATCTCGATCTCCGGCTATCACATGCAGGAAGCCGGCGCCACGGCGGTGCAGGAACTGGCCTTCACCCTGGCCGACGGCCTGGAATACGTCCGCACGGCGGTCGACAACGGCCTTGATATCGATCGTTTTGCCGGCCGGCTGTCGTTCTTCTTCTGCATCGGCATGAATTTCTTCGTCGAGGTTGCCAAGTTGCGCGCGGCGCGTCTGCTGTGGGCGCGCATAATCCGGCAATTCGACCCCGAGGACCCGCGCTCGCTGATGCTGCGCACCCATTGCCAAACCTCGGGCGTGTCGCTGACCGAACAGGACCCCTACAACAATGTCGTGCGCACCGCCTACGAGGCAATGGCGGCGGTGCTGGGCGGCACCCAAAGCCTGCATACCAATTCGTTCGACGAGGCCATCGCCCTGCCATCGGAGTTCTCGGCCAAGATCGCCCGCAATACCCAGTTGATCCTGGCCGAGGAGACCGGCGTCACCCGGGTGGTCGATCCGCTGGGCGGCAGCTACTACCTGGAATCCCTGACCGCCAGTCTGGCCCAGCACGCCTGGGAACTGATCCAGGAGGTGGAGGAAATGGGTGGCATGACCAAGGCGGTAGAGGCCGGCATGCCGAAAATGCGGATCGAGGCGTCGGCGGCCCGCAAGCAGGCCCGGGTCGATCGCGGCGAGGAGGCAATCGTCGGCGTCAACAAGTACCAATCCGACGATACCGACGCCGTCGAAGTGCGCGAGATCGACAATTCGGCGGTGCGCGAGGCGCAGATCGCCGGGCTGGATCGACTCCGCCGCGAGCGCGACGAAGACCGGGTTCAGGCCAGCCTGCGGGCGCTGGAGGACGGCGCCGGGGGTGATGCCAACCTGCTGACCCTGTCGGTGGAGGCGGCCCGGGCTCGGGCCACGGTGGGCGAGATTTCGGATGCGCTGGAGCGGGTCTTTGGCCGCTATCAGGCCGATGTCCGGGCGATTTCGGGTGTCTATGGCGCCGCCTACGATGGCGACGAGGCGTTTCAGCGCATCGTCGGCGAGGTCGAGACGTTCGCCTCGGCGGAAGGCCGGCGGCCGCGCATGATGGTGGTCAAATTGGGCCAGGACGGGCACGACCGGGGCGCCAAGGTAATCGCCACGGCGTTCGCCGATATCGGCTTCGACGTCGACATCGGACCGCTGTTCCAGACGCCCGAGGAAGCGGCCCGCGAGGCGATCGAGAACGACGTTCATCTGGTCGGCGTCTCGACCCAGGCGGCCGGCCACAAGACCCTGGTGCCGGAACTGGTGCAGGCGCTCGAGGCCGCCGGCGCCGGCGATATCCTGGTGGTCTGCGGCGGCGTGATCCCGCAGCAGGACTACGATTTCCTGTATCAACGCGGCGTTGCCGCCGTGTTTGGGCCCGGCACCAACATTCCCGACGCCGCCGCCAAGATCCTCGGCTTGTTGGGCAAGCGCCAGAACGCCGCCGCCTGAGGCCGGCCTAACGCTACGATTGGACGAGAAAGTCGCGCAACGCTTCGGCGCAGGCGCGGCCGTGGGAGCAGGCCAGTCCGTGACGGGCGCTTTCGAACACCATCAATTCGGCGCCCGGTACCAGACGTTGGATGTCGGCGGCGATCTCGGGCGGCACGAAGGGGCTGGCGGCCGGCGCCAACAGCAGCACCGGCAGATCGATCTCGGGCAGTTCCGGGCTGAGGTCCGCGCCGATCAGCATCTCGGCCAGGCCGAGGATCACGTCCGGTGATCCGGCCGCCTGTTCGCGATGAAACCAGTCATGGACCTCGGCCGGTATGGCGCCCGGCCGGAAGCGGCGTTCCATCATGGTGCGGGACCAGGCCTCCATGCCGTCGCGGTCGATGTCGCCACGCCACTCGCGGACATGGCCGATGGCGCCGCCCTTGTGGCTGCACGACAGGGCAGTGACGGTGGTCAGCCGCTCGGGGCGACAAGCGGCGGCGTATAGCGCCACGGTGCCGCCGACGGATTCACCGACCAGATGGAAGCTCTCGCTGCCGGAAGCGTCGGCGACCGCCAGCAGATCGTCGACCAGGCCGTCCAGCGACCAGGGATTGTCGGCGGTGGGCCGGTCCGAGCGACCGAAGCCGCGCAGATCGAACCGCACCAACCGGTAGTCGCTTGCCAGGATGGGCAGCCAGTCGGACCAGATGTCGGCATTGGTGCCGACGCCGTGGTGAAACAGGATGGTGGGCGGATCCGCCAGCCATGGCGGCGTCAGGTCGACGACTTCGTAGTAGAGATCCCCCGAGCCCGTCGCCAAGACCGCCATGTTGCTCCCAGTCCGCTGGCTATTCCGCCGCCTTGCCCGTGGCCTCCTGCAGGGCCCGGTATTCCTCGGTGAACTCGGCCCGGCCCTCGCGCAACGCCGCTTCCTGCATATCGTAGCCATTGCCCGGATGGGCCGTCATTGCCTCCGCCGGCGTCGGCGTCGTCACCTCGGGCCAGTGGCCGGGTTGCGGCAGGGCGCCCTCGGCGACGATCGCAAGCGGGCCGTCATCGGCCACCGCGGGCGGTTTCTTGACCGCCATGATGTCCCAACTGATTTCCAAGGGAATATTGTTGGGATCGAAGAAATAGATCGACCACAACAGGCCGTGATCGACGGCGCCGGTAACCTCGAAGCCGGCCGCTTCCAGCTTGTCCTTGGCGGCGAACAGTTCGGCCCGGCTGTCGACGGTAAAGGATACGTGGTCGAAGCCCATCGGCTCGCGGGTCGGCGAGCCGTGGAATTTCCGCCGCATCGGCTGCGCGCCCTGATAAGCGAAGAAGGCAATCAGCGTGTTGCCGGCGCGGAAGAAATAGTGGCGATAGCCGTCGTGGCCGACGCCCGCCTCCAAGGTCATGCCCAACAGATCGCGATAGAACCTGATGGTGCCATCAAGATCGTCGGTGATGAAGGCCAGATGGTTGATCCCCGATATCGCCATAACGTTCTCCAATCCCCTATTGGCTGGCTCATCCTAGCATGCCGGCGGCACGGTCGGTGGCCGTCAGGGAATAGTTCGTGATGCCGGCGCCACCGGTCAAGCGGCCGGCCTGGAAACAATCTGTTGACCATTCGGCGTGGCGGGGCCGCAAATCACCAGTATTCCGCCATGATTTCCACCGCCCATGGTGGTTGGCGGACTTCGCCGCGCGGCGCGAAGCCGGTCATGTAGGGCTTCAAGTCCAGCACCGGGGTGCCGTCGATGGCGTCCAGACCCTGCACTGTCAGGCGCAGCCCATCGACCTCCAGCAGCCGGCAGACGGTGACGGCCAGCCGGTTCGGCCGGGCCTTGCCGCGCTGGGCGAAGATGCCGACCTCGGGCCAATCGGCCCGGCCGCGCGGTCGGCGGGCGCCCCGAACCACCTTCTCGGGCGATACCTGGTGGAAATGGAACAACACCTCCAGGTGCGAGAACCGGTCCAGACCGGCCACCGCATCGGCCGCGAAACGGTTCGCGTCCAGCTCGATTGCGGCGCGCACCTCGCCCCAATGGTCGTCGCTGGCTTCGTACCGGCCGCCGCGGACGTGGCCGATCGGTTCCAGCTCGATCCGCATGCGCCTAATAGGTCGCCCGGCCGCCGGACAGATCGAACACGCCGCCGGTGCTGAACGAGCAATCCTCGGAAGCCAGCCAGGCGACCAGCGCCGCCGCCTCGTCGACCCGCCCCAGTCGCCCCAGGGGGATACGCGAGAGCATGTAGTCGACGTGTTCCTGGGTGATCTGGTCGAAGATCGCGGTGCGGATCGCCGCCGGGGTGACGCAGTTGACCAGCACGCCCGCCTCGGCCAACTCCTTGCCCAGCGACTTGGTCAGGCCGATCACCCCGGCCTTGGCGGCGGAATAGGCCGAGGCGTTGGGGTTGCCTTCCTTGCCGGCGATGGAGGCGATGTTGACGATACGGCCATAGCCGTTGTCCATCATGTGGCTCATCACCGCCCGGCAGCAGAGGAAGACGCCGGTCAGGTCCAGATCGACCACGGCGCGCCATTCCTCGACGCTGTATTCCCAGCTTTTCTTGGCCGGGCCGGCGATGCCGGCGTTGTTGACCAGAATATCGATCCGGTCATGGGATCGCAGGGCGAGATCGCGGGCGGCGGCAATCTGGGCCGGATCGGTGACGTCGACCTTGGCGCCCTGCAGACGCTCGCCGGCGTCGTTGGCCTCCAGCGCCGCATCCAGGTTGTCCTGGCTGATATCCCAGATCACCACATTGGCGCCGGACGCCAGCATCCGCTCGGCGATGGCCCGGCCAATGCCGACGCCGCCGCCGGTGACGATGGCCGTGCGCCCTTCCAGATCGATCTTGTTCATCCTTCACCTCTCATATTGCGGACGTTTGGCGGGCCGGGATCAGCGGCGATCGCGGACAAAGGGGAATATTCGCGTGAAATCGGCGCCCGGTTCGGCGGCGGCGAAGCGTTGCCAGATCGGCAGCAAGGCGCCGCTGATGGCGTCCGCCGTTCCGGCCCCGGCCACGTTCTCGACGAACAGCGTCAGATCCTTCAGGTACAGGGTGTTGAGGAACTGGGCATCATAGGTTTCCGGCAGGATGCGGTTGGGGAATTTGTCCGCCGTCGCGGTGTTCTGTCCCGACGACGTGTTCAACACATCCAGCATGGTCCGCATGTCCAGGCCCTGGGTCAGGCCGAAGGCGATGGCCTCGCTGGTGGCGGTCAGCGCCAGCCCCGAGAGATAGTTGTTCAACAGCTTCATCGCCTGGCCCTGGCCGGCCTCGGTGCCGACATGAAACGGGTTCTTCGACATCGCCGTCAGCACCGGAGACAGCCGTTCGAAATCGGCCGCTTCGCCGGCGAACATCAAGGCGATGGTCGCCGCCGCCGCACCCGCGATGCCACCCGAGACCGGCGCGTCGATGTAGCTCAGGTCGACCCGCGCCAGGCGTTCCTGCACCGACTTGGCGGCGGCAACGCCGATGGTCGAAGTATCGATCACGGTATCGGTCAGGCGCCGGTTGCTCTCGATGATTTCATCCGCCACGCTGGCCGAGGCGGCGCCGTCGGGCAGGCTCAACACCACCAGCCGGGCCCGGGCCGCCACTTCCGCCACCGAACCGGCGACGGCGGCGCCCTCGGGCGCCCGCGAGGCCGTCCCCGCCCGGTCGTAACAGATCAGGTCATGACCGGCGGCGACGACGTTGGCGGCCATGCGGCTGCCCATGGCGCCCAGGCCGATGAAGCCGACACTCTCGTTCATCGTTCTAGGCTGCTTCCTGTTCGTCCAGCACCCTGCGGGCGATGCGGAAGGCCTCGACGCCCGCGGGCACGCCGCAATAGATGGTGATTTGTTCCAGCACGTCGCGCAGTTCGTCCAGGGTACAGCCGTTCTTCAGGGCGCCGCGAAAGTGTATTTCGAACTCCTGCGGCCGGTTCAAGGCCGCCAGCATGGCCAGATTGAGCATGCTGCGGGTCCGGTCGGGCAGGCCGTCCGAACCCCAGACGCCGCCCCAGCAATATTCCGTCACCAGTTCCTGGAAATGGCGGTTGAAGTCGGTGGCGTTCTCGATCGCCCGGTCGACATACTCGTCGCCCAGCACCTTTTTCCGGATCCGCAGGCCGGTCTCGTACAATTCCTTGTCCACTTGATCTCGCCTCCCCGACTTTCTGATCACCGTTCCATCTTACGCGCTGGCGATTTGATCTGGCCAGCGGTCTGCCCCATGCTTGCGGCGGTAAGTGGCGAGTTTTCGGGAGGATTCCATGGCGCGGGTAGCTGGCAAGGTGGCCTTGGTCACCGGCGGGGCATCGGGGATCGGGCGGGCGACAGCCGGGTTGCTGGCCCGCGAGGGCGCCACGGTCGTCCTGAGCGACCTCCAGGACGAAGCCGGCGAACGGGCCGCCGCCGAGATCGCCGCCGAGATCACCGCCGACGTCGGTTCGGCCCGCTACCTGCATCACGACGTAACCGACGAGGCGGCCTGGGAGGCGGTGATCGGCGCCGTCGTGGAAGACCATGGCGGGCTGGACATTCTGGTCAACAATGCCGGGGTCGGCGGCAACGGTCTGCCGATCGACGAGATGCCGATGGCGGTTTGGCGCCAGTGCCTGGCGGTCAATCTGGACGGCGTCTTCCTCGGCGTGAAGCATGGCATCCGGGCGATGAAGGAGAGGGGCGGCGCGATCATCAACACCTCCTCGATCCTGGGCATCGTCGGATTGCCGCTGACGGCGAATTACGCCGCCTCCAAGGGCGGCGTGCGGCTGTTGACCAAGACGGCGGCGATCGAATGCGCCGCCCGCGGCCTGCCGATCCGGGTCAATTCGGTGCATCCGGGCTTCATCGATACGCCGATGGTCGACGGCGCCATTCAATTACGCGGGCCGGAGCTGAAGCAGCAGATCGAAACCCTGCAGCCCACCGGCAGCCTGGGTGAACCGATGGATATCGCCGAGGGCATCCTCTACCTGGCCTCGGACGCGGCCAAATTCGTCACCGGCAGCGAACTGGTGATCGACGGCGGCTACCTGGCGCGCTGAGGTTCAAGAAGAAAGGAAGACACCGTGAGCAACCCCGAAACCTACAAGGTCTATGCCATTCGCTACGGCACCATGGCGAACCGCAAGCGGCACGAGAATTTCATCATCGCCGACCCGCATGACGGCGACATGCCGATCGACTATTTCGTCTGGGCGATCGTCAACCAGAACCGCAGCATCGTCGTGGACACCGGTTTCGAGGCCAAGGAGGCGAAAAAGCGCAACCGCAAGATCACCCGCCTGCCGCGCGAGGGCCTGGAGATGATCGGCATCGACGCCGCCAAGATCGAGGACGTCATCATCACCCATCTGCATTACGACCACGCCGGCACCCTGGACGACTTTCCCGCCGCCCGCTTCCACCTGCAGGAAAGCGAGATGCGCTATGCCACCGGCAACCACATGTGCCAGGCGCCGTTCGGCCACGCCTACAGCGCCGACCATGTCTGCACCATGGTGCGCCGGGTGTTCGATGGCCGGGTCTCATTCCACGACGGCGCCGGCGAGGTGGCGCCGGGCATTTCGGTGCATTGGATCGGCGGCCATACCATGGGCGTGCAATGCGTCCGGGTGCTGACCAAGCGCGGCTGGCTGGTGCTGGCCTCGGACGCCAGTCATTTCTACGAGAACATGGAGAAGGTGTCGCCGTTTCCGATCCTTTATTCGGCGGCGGACATGGTGCAGGGCTACGAGACCATGCGCGGCCTGGCGGAAACCGAACGGCACATCATTCCCGGCCACGACCCCCTGGTGATGCAGCGCTACCCGGCCGCCAAGGACGGCCTGGCGGACACGGTGGTGCGGTTGGACGCCGATCCTACCGGCTAGCGGGCACCGGCGGCGGTCGCGTGGATTGCGGCCGTCGCCGCGTCGTCGGAATGGGATTCCCCGGCGGCCAGGGTGATGGCGCCGATCAGCAGCATGAAGGCGAGGGCCACCCTGGCCCAGCGCGGGTCGAATTTTTTCCGATAGGTAAGCAACGCCGTCCCCTGATATACGCCAACGAACACGATTGCCGCCAATCTATCCGGCGGTCGTAAAGGTCGCGTTAACGGGGTGGCTAATTTCTGCCGTTCAGGCGCCAGCGCGCATGCGTTCCGGGGTCGGCGCGGCCTGGCGCATCTCCAACCTGGCGATCACCGCGGGGACCTCGTCGGCGGGCACCGGCGGGCTGAAATAATGGCCCTGCGCCAATTGGCATTCATTGGCCCGCAGGAATTCGAGCTGTTCCTCGGTTTCCACGCCCTCGGCGACCACGTGCAGGCCAAGGTGCCGGGCCAGGGCGATGACCGTGCGGACGATGGCGGAATCGTTGGCGTCGGTGATGACGTCGCGCACGAAGGACCGGTCGATCTTCAGGGCATCCAGGGGGAAGCGTTTGAGGTGGGCGAGCGAGGAGTAGCCGGTGCCGAAATCATCGATGGTGACGCGCACGCCGGCCTCGCTCAAGCCGCTTAGGATGCTGGTCGCCGATTCCGGATCCCGCATGATGCTGCTTTCGGTCAGCTCCACCTCCAGGGCCCGGGCATCCAGACCGGTGCGGTCGATCCAGGTGCGGATATGGTCCAGCAGATCGTCGCGGTCGAACTGATGAGCGGACAGGTTCACCGCCACCCGCAGGGCCAGCTGGCCGCTTGCTTTCCAGTTTTTTTTGATTTGCGTGCAGGCGGCTTCCAGGATCAGGTCGCCCAGCGGGTTCATCAGGCCCAATTCCTCGGCCAGCGGAATGAACTGGTCGGGGGGGATCAGGCCGCGATCGGGATGGCGCCAGCGGACCAGCGCCTCCAGGCCGACGACGTCGCCATTGGTCAGATCGACCTGCGGCTGGTAGTGCAGTTCGAACTCCTTGCGCCGGATCGCCTGCTGCAGGGCGACGCCAAGGCCGATGCGGCGCAGCGCCGCGCCGTTCATGTCCGGGCGGTAGAACTGATAGTTGCTGCCGCCGGTTTGTTTCGCCTGGTACATGGCGGCATCCGCCAGCCGGATCAATTCGTCCGAAGACTCGCTGTCCTCGGGGAACATGGCGATGCCGATGCTGGGCGAGACCGTGGCCGCGTCGCCGGCGACCATCACCGGTTCGGAAACCTGTTCGACGATCTTGGCTGCCACGGTGGCCGCCGATACGGTCTGTTCCAGGTTGCTGACCAGGGCGATGAATTCGTCGCCACCCAATCGGGCCACGGTGTCGCTCTCGCGCAGGCAGCCGCGTATGCGGCCGGCGACCGTCTTCAGCACGGTATCGCCGGCTTCGTGGCCCATGGTGTCGTTGACGAACTTGAAGCGATCAAGATCGATAAATAGAAGCGCAAGCTGATTGCCGTAGCGACGGGTCTGGGTGATGGCGTGGTTCAGGCGGTCGAACATCAGGGCGCGGTTGGGCAGCCCGGTCAAGGTGTCGAAATGGGCCATATGGGCGCGGCTGATGGCGCAATTGATCGCCACCATCAGGCGCCTGTCGCCCAGTTCGGATTTGACCAGGGTATCCTGGGCGCCGAACTGCACCAGTTGGGTCGCCACCTCCGGCGCGAACCGATCGACCAGAGCGACGGTGGGAACGAACAGGAACAGCCCCAACAATTGCGCCAAGTCGAAGCCGACGCCCTTGGAAGCATCGTCGAAATCGATGACGATGGCGTCGAAGCGCCTTTGATGCAGTAGGTCGGCCGCTTCCGTGACGGTCCTGACGCGAAACAGGTCGAATTCGGCAGAGTCGAGAGCGGCGCCAACAGCTTCTTCGGCGCCGTCGTCCCGGCCTATCACTAAAACTTCGGTCACGCCCGATCGCTCGCCCCTGTCGCGCGCCCATGGGCGCGCCGTTCCGCAGCCGTGACCTTACGGGGCTTTGGGTTAATGATCGGTATACGGCGGTGGGCGCCGCCTTGGCCGCGGTGAGATATCCGCCCTAGGGGCGCATGTGGAAGGTCGAGGTGCCGGCGCGCCGCAGCGGCGCCGCCAGGTTGGCGAATTCGCACAGCAGGGGCCGGGTATCACGCGGATCGATGATCTCCTCGACCAAGAAAGCCTCGGCCGTGCGGAACGGCGACCGCACCCGGTTCAGGCGCTCCTCGATATCGCGCATCAGCCCGTCGGGGTCGTCCGATGCCGCCAGGTCGGCCTTGTAGGCCGCCTCGAGGCCGCCTTCGATCGGCAGCGACCCCCAATCGCCGGACGGCCAGGCATAACGGTAGTGCAGGCGGGCATGGTTGCCGTGCGCGGCTCCAGCCACGCCGAACGCCTTGCGAATCAGGATCGAACACCAGGGCACGCTGGCCTGGTAGACGGCGGCCAGGGCGCGGGCGCCATGGCGGATGGTCGCCGCCTTTTCGGACTCGACGCCGATCACGAAGCCCGGATTGTCGACGAAATGCACCACCGGCAGATGGAAGGTCTCGGCCAGGTCGACGAACCGGGTGACCTTGTGCGAGGCATCGGTGGTCCAGCCGGCGCCGTAGAAATAGGGATCGCCCGCCAACACCGCCACCGGCCAGCCGTCCAGGCGGGCCAGGCCGGTGATCACCGAGCGGCCGTACAGCTTGCCGATCTCGAGGAACGAACCCTGGTCGATGCAGGCCTCGATGATCGAACGCATCTTGTAGACCTGTCGGCGGTCGCGCGGCACCACCTTGATCAGCCCTTCCTCGCGCCGCTCGGGATCGTCGGTCGGCTCGATCCTGGGGGGCAGGTCGTACACCGAGGCCGGCAGGTAGGACAGGAACTGCCGGGTGCGGGCGAAGGCCTCTTCCTCGCTTTCGACCTCGTCGTCGATGGCGCCGTTGCGGGTATGGATGCCGCTGCCGCCCAGTTCCTCCTTGGTCACCGGTTCGCCCAGCCGGGCCACCACCGGCGGTCCGGCGACGAACAATTGCGAGATATCCTTGACCATCAAGGAATAGTGCGAGGTCACGGCCCGCGCCGCGCCCAGGCCGGCGACCGAGCCCAGGGCCAGGGCCACCACCGGCACCGCGCCCATGTTGGCGACCACCAGATCCCAGCCCGGGTTGGCCGGCACGTAGGTGCGGCCGCTGGTTTCCAGAGATTTCACCGAGCCGCCGCCGCCGGTGCCGTCGACCAGGCGGACGATCGGGATCTGCAATTCGTTGGCCATGCGTTCGGCGATGACCTGCTTCTCCCAGATCGAGGCATCGGCGGCACCGCCGCGGACCGTGAAGTCATCGCCGCCGACCACCACCGGCCGGCCATCGATCCGGCCCCGGCCGCAAACGAAATTGGTCGGGGAGAGGTCGACCAGATTGCCGTCGTCGTCGTAGGCGGCGCGCCCGGCGATGGCGCCGACCTCGTGGAAGGTGCCGTCGTCCAAAAGCCCGTCGATCCGCTCCCGCACCGTCAGCTTGCCGCCGTCATGCTGCCGCTTGATCTTCTCCGGCCCGCCCATCCGCCGGGCCATGGCCTCCCGCTGGCGCAACTCCTCGATTTCAGGTTTCCAACTCACGGGGTGATCCTTCAAATTGATTTGATTGTTTGTCTGTCATGGTCGTTCCGACTCGTGCCGAGGCGCGTCTCATCCCGTTGCCCGATCATCAGATTCCATGTTGCCCTGGTCCCAGAGGCGGTCAAGGTCGGCGATGCGATCGACTTGCCGTCACGCCGACAGCCAATTTTCAACTCGTAGGCCGCTGACCCGATCAAATTCGCGCGTATTGTTGGTGACAAGGACCAAGCCTTCGCTACGGGCATGTCCAGCGATCATCAGATCATAGGGACCAATGGGTGTGCCTTTTCTTTCCAGATCGGCACGAATGTCACCGTAATGGCCGGCAGCCTTCTCTCCGAACGCGACGACATCCAGGTGGGCGGTGAAGTCCTCTATCACGGAGAGGTTGTGATCCCGACGTTCCGACTTTTCCGCCCCATAAAGCAACTCGGCGACAGTTACCGATGACAGGCAGATATTTTCGCTTCGCTCGTTGAATAGATCCCTCAATTCCGGCGGTCTGTTCTTGAGTACATAGATGGAGACATCGGTGTCCAGCATGTAGCGAAGCACTACAGGCCCTCGCGTTTTTGCATGGCTGGCTGGGCACGATCAGCCATGAAATCATCCGACACCGACGGGCCATCGAAAAAGCTATCCCATGACGAGCCGGCCGGAGTTATAAGGCGGGCCTTGCCCAGTTTGACAATCTCCACCCGCTTGACGCTGTCGGGCAGTGCAACCGGTTTCGGCAGGCGAATTGCTTGGCTCTTGTTGGTGGTAAAAACGGTTGATTGGGTCATTGCCCGTTCCTGGGATATACGACAAGGGTATACCAATACCTAGCGGTCTGATTGGGATATGTCAATGGGATATACGAATCTATGGCGGGTGGATCCGTGATCTCGCCTGGTGGGTTCGATTTGGCCGACGCCCATCACAGATCGGCAGCTATTGCGCGGCCAATTTGCTGTAGCCGTCCCGGGTTTGCGGCGTCTTCATGCCGAGAATACGGCCGGCCACCAGGGTGCGTAGGACCTGCGCCGTACCGCCGCCGATGGTGAACATGCGGGCGTCGCGCACCATGCGTTCCAGGGGGTTCTCGCGCGAGTAACCGGCGGCGCCGAACACCTGCAGCGCGTCGTTGGTCACCTTGATGGCCATCTCCGAGGTGAAGACCTTGGCCTGGGCCGCCCCGAGCGGCTCGGGGAAGCCGTCGGCCAGATTGGCAGCCGCGTCATGCACCAGGCCGCGGGCCGCGGCCAACTGGATGCTCATGTCCGCCAGCAGCCATTGCAGGCCCTGGAACTCCGCGATGGGGCGGCCGAATTGCTCCCGCGTCTTGGCATAGTCCAGCGCCCTCTCGTAAGCGCCCTGGGCCAGGCCCAGGGCCACGGTCGCCGCCCCGATGCGCTGCGAGTTGTAAGCGTTCATCAGATCGGCGAAGCCCTTGCGCAGCCCACGCGGCGGCATCAGCATCATCGCCGGTGGCACCGCCATGTCCTCGAATATGACCTCCGTCTCGGGGATGCCACGCAGGCCCATGGTCGGTTCACGATCGCCGATCTTCAGACCCTCGGTCTCGTCCCGGACGGCGATGAAGCCGCCGATGCCTTCCTCCTCGCCGTTCTCGTCGTAGACCCGGGCGAAGATCAGGTGCAGGCGGGAGACGCCACCCCCGGTGATCCAGTGCTTCTGGCCGTTCAGGACGTATTGGTTGCCGACCTTGTCGGCCCGGGTGGTCATGTCGGTGGCGGCGCTGCCGGCGTCGGGCTCGGTGATGCAAATGGCCGGCTTGTCGCCCGACAGCACCAACTCGGCGGCCAGGCGTTTCTGCTCCTCGGTGCCGTAGGCCATGATGGCGCCGACCGCCCCCATGTTGGCCTCGACGGCGATGCGGCCGGTGACGCCGCAGACCTTGGCCATTTCCTCGACCACCAGGGCGGCATCCAGATAGCTCAGGCCGCCGCCGCCATACTGTTCGGGGATGGTCAGGCCGAAGAAACCGGCGTCGGTCAGCCTCTCGACGTTGTCCCAGGGATAGGCCTCGCTGCGGTCGATCTCGGCCGCCCGGGCGGCGATCTCGCCCTGCGCCAATTCCCGCGCGCGCTGCCGCAACGCCGCCTGTTGGGGGCTGATCATGGCACGTCCTTTCGCCGATTGGGGCCCGCCGCTATGGGTACCCCCATGGCCCTTGCATGGCAAGCCGGCCTTGCCTACCGTGCCCGCAGGGAAACGGATATGGGGGGTGATGATGCCGGCTGACCTGCACGGCCTCGAACTGACCACGGACAGTGATGATGCAGCGGCGGCTTACGGCGACTGCGTGCGCGCCTATCTCGGCTTCAAGCTGGATACCGGGGAGCACCTGAAGCGCACCTTCGCCGCCGACGGCGAGATGCCGATGGCGCTGATCACGCGGGGCTACTTCTTCCATCTGTTCTGCCTGCCGGGGTTGGAAGCGAAGGCGGTGCAGTCGCGCGAACAGGCCGAAGCCGCGATTGCCCAACGCGGCGCCACCAAACGGGAGAAATGGCATCTGGCGGCGCTCGCGGCCTGGAACCGGGGCGACATGGCCGCGGCCACCGATCAGTGGGAGCGCATCCTGCTGGAGTATCCGCGCGACGTCCTGGCCCTGCGGCTGTCGCACTACAGCCATTTCTATCTGCACGGCGGTGCCGCCATGCGGCAATCGGTCGGCCGCATCATGCATGCCTGGGACGAGGGCGTGCCCGACTACGGCTATGTCCTCGGCGTCTGCGCCTTCGCCAACGAGGAAGCCGGCGACTATGCCGCCGCCGAGGCGGCCGGCCGACGGGCGGTGGAGATCAACCCAGGCGACATCTGGGCCACCCACGCGGTCGCCCATGTCCTGGAGATGCAGGGCCGGCAGCGCGAGGGCATCGACTGGCTGGACGGCTTGTGCGGCGAATGGGGGGATATCAACAACTTCCGCTTCCATACCTGGTGGCACAAGGCGATGTACCACCTGGAACTGGGCCAGCATGACGCGGTGCTGGCGCTGTACGACGGCGAGTACCGGGCCGAGCCGACCGAGGATTACCTCGACGTCACCAACGCCACGGCGATGCTCTGGCGGCTGGAGTATCTTGGCGTGGATATCGGCGAGCGCTGGCGGGAGCTGGCTGACGTCGCCGAGCGGCACAGCCAGGACGCCATCCTGGCCTTCGCCGATGCCCACTACATGATGGCCCTGGCCAAGGACGGCCGCGATGCGGCGGCGGCGCAGATGCTGGCGGCGCTGGAGCAGGCATCAACCGGCCAGGGCTCCCAGGCCAAGGTCCTGGCCGAGGTCGGCCTGCCGGTCTGCCGGGCCACCCTGGCCCTGGCGAAGGGTGACGACGGGTCGGCGGCGGATCTGCTGCTGCCGCTGCGCGACCGGATCTGGCGGCTGGGCGGCAGCCATGCGCAACGGGACGTCTGGGCCCAGATGCTCTGCCGCTCGGTAATGGGGGCCGGGCGCAACCAGGAAGCAAGGGCGCTGCTGGCACAACGTACCGCGGAAAAGCCGAACAGCCCGATCAGTTGGCGCTGGTATGCCGAGGCGCTGGCGGCCTGCGGCGATGGTGCCGCCGCCGCCGAGGCGCGCGGGCGGGCGGATCAGCTGCTGTCGGGCTGAGCCCGGCCGCATCGCATCTTGTGGAGGGTGCGGCGCGGACTGGCCCGATCTGGTAGGTTCGGCGAATGGAAATCGATGAAGAGAAGGTCGACGATGCGGTTCTGGCGCTGCTGTGGCTGACGCTACACGACGGCTGCCGTGCCTGGAAGAGCTTCGACTGGGATACGACGGATCGCCTGCACGCCAAGGGGATGATCGAGGATCCGGTGAACAAGACGAAGTCGGTGGTGCTGACCGAGGAAGGCCTGCGGCGAGCGGAAGAGCTGTTTCGCGATCTCTTCGCGCGACCGACGTAGTCCGAAGCGCTGGTGGATGTCTGGATCAGGCGCGGGGGCGAGGTAGCTTCGGGGACAGGATTCGAATCCTGTCCCCGAAACTACCTCGCCTCATCGTCATTGGCGGTCAGATCCGGCAATAGATCGCGACCCGAGCCGCTCGGTTCAGGCCGGCTCCACCGCCGTATAGGGCGGCACGTTGCGGCCGCCGTAGCGGCGCACCCGGACGTTGGCCTGCTCGGCATGGCCGGCGAAGCCTTCCAGCATGCAGAGCCGCGAGCAATATTCGCCGACCAGGGCCGAGGCCTCGTCGGTCAGCACCCGCTGGTAGGTATGGGTCTTGATGAACTTGCCGACCCAGAGGCCGCCGGTATAACGCCCGGCCCGCTTGGTCGGCAGGGTGTGATTGGTGCCGATCACCTTGTCGCCGTACGAAACATTGGTGCGGGGACCGAGGAACAGGGCGCCGTAGTTGGTCAGGTTGTCCAGGAAGTAGTCGGGGTCGCCGGTCATCACCTGCACGTGCTCGAAGGCCAGGCGGTCGGCCTCGGCCAGCATTTCGGCGTCGGATTCGCACAGGATCACGGCGCCGTAGTCGGCCCAGGACCGCCGTGCGATCTCGGCCGTGGGCAGGATATCCAACTGCCGCTCGACCTCGCGCATTGTGTCGTTGGCCAGGGTTTCCGAGGTGGTCAGCAACACCGCCGGCGAGGTCGGGCCATGCTCGGCCTGGCCGAGCAGGTCGATGGCGCAGATCTCGCCATCCACCGTCCCATCGGCGATGATCAGGGTCTCCGTCGGGCCGGCGAACAGATCGATGCCGACCCGGCCGTAGAGCTGCCGCTTGGCCTCGGCCACGTACATGTTGCCGGGGCCGACCAGCATGTCCACCGGCTCGATGGTCTGAGTGCCCAGCGCCATGGCGGCGACCGCCTGCACGCCGCCGATGACGAGGATTTCGTCGGCGCCGCCCAGATGCATGGCGGCGACGATCGCCGGGTGCGGCGCGCCGTCCTGGGGCGGCGCCGAGGCGACGATGCGTTTGACGCCCGCGACCTTGGCGGTCACCACGCTCATGTGGGCGGAAGCGACCATCGGGTACTTGCCGCCCGGCACGTAGCAGCCGACCGAATTGACCGGGATGTTCTTGTGGCCGAGCACGACGCCTGGCAGGGTCTCCACCTCGAGGTCCCGCAGACAGGCTCTTTGCTGGCGGGCGAAGCCTTCGACCTGTTCCTGGGCGAACTTGATGTCGTCCAGGTCCCGTTTGGCGACCTTGCCTAGGGCCGCCTCGATCTCGGTTTCGGAAAGGCGGTAGTCGTCGGGCTCCCAATTGTCGAATTTCCGGGACAGATCGCGCACCGCGGCGTCGCCGCGCGCCTCGATGTCGGCCAGAATGCCCTCGACCAGGGCCCGCACCTTGGCGTCCGCCTCGTCGACTTCCGCTTGCTCCAGGCCGCGTTTGAGATAGCTCGCCATGGTCTTCCTCCCGTCACCGTCAGCGCCGCAGTAGCGGCCAGAATACACTGGCCAGGCCGATCGCCAGCAAGCCTTCGACGGTGACCACGGTGACCGCCATGGGCCCGCCCAGCCAATCGGCCATCAGGCCCATATGCAGGACGCCGAGTGGGTTGATGCCGATGCAGACCGCCAGCACGCCCATCAGCCGGCTGCGCATTTCCGGCGGCGCCGAGGTGAAGACGATGGTGCTTTGCATGGCCGAAAAGCCGGCGACACCGAAGCCGGCCAAGGCCAGCAGGCCGAGGGATAGGGGATACCAGGTGGACAGGGAGAACAGGCTGACGGCGCCGATGAACAGGGCCGAGCCGAGAAAATAGATGCGGGCGTAGTGGGCCGGCCGGCCGAGATTGGCGATCAATATGGCGCCCAACAAACCGCCGGTGGCGTCGGCCGACAGCAGCAGGCCGGTGTTGACGGCATTCTGGTGCAACACCTCGTCGCCGATCACCGGGATCATCGCGGCATAGGGGAAGCCGAAGAAGTTCATGATCAGGGTGATGTAAAGGGTGCCCAGGATGCGCGGCGCGGTGCGCAAGTAGCGCAGGCCCTCGACGATGCGCTCCAGCATCCTCGGCCCCAGATGGGCGCTCACGGCCGAGCGGTAGGAGGTACGCAGGACCAAAAGGAAGGCCAGCCCGAACAGCACGGCGCCGAGCAGGTAGATGCCCTGAATGCCGACGGTCTCGAGCAGCACACCGCCCAGCACCGGGCCCAGCATCCGCATGGCATGGTTGGTCGCGGTATCCAGGGTCAGGGCGACGCCGGCGCCGCCGGGGCCGGCGATCTCGCCCAGCATGGTGCGGCGGACCGGGAATTCCAGGGTGCCGTAGATGCCGCTGGCGAAGGCACCGAGGGCGACGTGCCAGAGCTCCAGCCGGCCGCTCACCGCCAGGGCGGCGAGGATGGCGGACACCGATGCCAGGGCGGCCAACCCCGCTAGCAGCATCCACCGGCGATCGAAGCGATCGGCGATGGCGCCGGTGAAGGCGCTGAACAACAGCATCGGCAGCATGCGTGCCATGGTGACCAGGGCGACCGTCAGGGCCGAGCCGGTGATCTGAAAGGTGAAGACGCCGATCGCCAGCAATTCCAGCCAGCGCATCACCCAGCCCAAGCCGCCGGCCAGCCAGACGCGGCGGAAGTCGCCGTCGCGCAAAAGGTCCAGCGGCGACACCAGGTCATCGGACGATGCCGGGTGGTCTCGCCTGGGGGCGGGGTCAGTCAATTGGCTGGGCCGGGCGGCTGGCGGCGGGACGGCGCATGCGGCCGCACCTTGGCGCAACCGGCCGCGTCGGGCAAGCGGCCGAATTCCGCCCTAGGCGTTGGCCCGGCGGCGGCGGTAGACGCCAAAGGCGATGATGCCGCCGGCGAACAGGCTCAGGGCGGCGGGCTCGGAGACCCGGGCGCCGCCGCCGCTGCCGACATCGGGCAGCACCGGGGTCGGCACGCCGGCCACCCGGATCACCACCCGGCGCACTTTATCGGCGCTGACGCCACTGACGGTGTCGTTGTTGACCTCGTCCAGTTCGAAAGTGTCGTGGCAGCCGTCGACGAACGGCGCCACCGCCGTCAGGCCGGCGATGTCGTTGAAGAAGCTGACTTCGTAGCGCGGCCGGTCGTCGCCCTGGCCGCCAAGGTCGGGTACCCAGCCGCGGTCCAGGTCGATCGGCGCGGCGAAATCGAAGGCATAGTCGATGAAATCGCCGTCGTCGGTGCTCACGGTTTCGGCCGCGCGCCGGCGCACCAGGGGGATATCGCCATCTTTCAGTTGTTTGGCGGTGCCGTCGTCCAGATAACCGCTGCGATCCTGGAACAGCCAGTCGTACTGGTCCGAGATCACCCGATTGCTGTGCTTGGCGGGATCGGTATCGACGAACACGGCGTTGTCGTCATCGAAGGCGAACCACATGCTGCCCTCGACCCAGCGCTTCCTCGGCCGGTTGCGGCGGCCGGTCGGTTCGGAAACGATCTTGGCGTCGAAACTGAAGCCGAAGGCCGTGGTCAAAGCGCCGCTCGGCACGAAGTTTGCCACGCCCGAGGGATGGGCCGTGGCCGTCCCTACCAGGCTGAACGCAAACAGTGCGACGAGGGTAATTCTTCTAAACATCCGACTCGACCAGCTTCTTCTCCACACCCATCAAAGCAAAAGCCGTGCCAATCCGGCGGCGATCCCGCGGAATCCGCCGCAAGACCGCTGACGGCGATCTAACTCCTTGGAAATGAAGGATTATCTAAGCAACATCGTTAATGCTGCGGTTACCATGCGGCCGGCCGGGATGGCGCCGGCCGCCCCAGCATAAGATGACAGCGGCGGCCGCAGGGCCCAAAAAAGACAAGCGGGGCCCCCCCGCAAAAAGGCCCGGAAGGGGTGTGTCCCCCGGCCCCCC
>JASLMH010000061.1 GCA_030746635.1 Alphaproteobacteria bacterium
ATATTCTATATATATTCTATATATTCCTTATATTTTCTGAATTAAGTGTGTTTTGCCAGGTCTCCATGGTGCCCCCGCTCTTCCTGGGTGTGGAGCCGCACCATCTTGTGCTGGATCTCTGCGCCGCGCCCGGCGGCAAGACCGCCCAACTGGCGGCCGCCGGCGCCCAAGTCACCGCCGTCGACAATGCGCCGAAGCGGTTGGAGATGCTGCGGCGGAACCTGCAACGCCTGAGCCTCGAGGTCGAGGTGGTGGAGGCCGACGCCCTGCAATGGCGGCCCGGGGCACCGTTCGAACTGATCCTTCTCGATGCCCCCTGCACCGCCACCGGCACCATTCGCCGCCATCCCGACATCTGGCGTCTGCGGACACCGGAAGACGTCGGCCGCTTGGCGGCGCTGCAGGATCGCCTGCTCGACGCCGCCGTCGATATGCTGGCGCCGGGAGGGACCCTGATCTACGCCACCTGCTCGTTACAGCCCGAGGAAGGGCCGGAGCGCATCGCGGCGTTGTTGTCCGAGCGGCCCGACCTGCATCGCCGACCACTGATGCCCGAGGAGGTATTCGATCAAGCCGAGCTGATCGATCAGGCGGGTGATTTACGCACCCTGCCCCATCAGTTGGGCGGCATCGACGGCTTCTACGCCTGCCGCCTCGGCCGAAGCACGCCGTGACCGGATGGAAAGTGCCGGCCTCGGGGCAACGAATCGCTCTGAGCCGAGCCGCCGGCGGCGCCGGGCTGGCCCGCGAATCCGCGTTACTCAAACGGCTTCGGCCATCGCTTGCGAGGGCGGGGGCAACCTGTTACCTAGCCCGCATGCAACAGACGGTCCGCATCGCCCCGTCGATCCTGTCGGCCGACTTCGCCAATTTGGGCGAGGAGCTGCGGGCGATCGACGCCGCCGGCGCCGACTATATCCACATCGACGTCATGGACGGCCATTTCGTGCCGAACCTGACCATCGGTCCCGGCGTCGTCGCCGCCCTGCGGCCGCACAGCGAACTGCCCTTCGACGTGCACCTGATGATTAGCCCGGTGGACGATTACATCCCCGCCTTCGCCGAGGCCGGAGCCGACATCATTACCGTGCATGTCGAGGCCGGCCCGCACCCGCATAGATCCCTGCAACTGATCAAGAGCCTGGGCAAGCGGGCCGGGCTGTCGTTCAACCCCGGCACGCCGATCGGCGGCGTGGAGCACCTGCTGGCGGACCTCGATCTGGTGTTGGTGATGAGCGTCAACCCGGGATTCGGCGGCCAGTCCTTCATCGAAGGCCAGTTGGCCAAGGTACGGCAGTTGCGCCAGATGATCGACGCCACGGGTAGGCAAATCGATTTGCAGATCGACGGCGGCATCAATCCCGGCAACGCGGCCGGCGCGGTCGCCGCCGGCGCCGACGTGCTGGTCGCCGGCACCGCTGGGTTCGCCGGCGGCCCGGAAAACTATGCCGCGAACATCGCGGCCCTGCGCCACGCCGCCTGACGCATGGATCACTTGGCGCCGCTCGATGGGTAACGGTTGGAGCAAACTGAAGAGCGCCGGCTATCGCACGGCGCTGTACCGGATGACCATCGGCGGCGACCGGTTGGAACACCTGATCTACCAGCCCCATGATCCCTGGCCCGGCGACCCCAAACAGGCCGATGACCTGTTCCGCGGCCGCTACCGTTTTGCCGGCCGCGAGGCCAGCGCCCCGAACCAGCCGCCCTGGCGCCTGCGTCCCGACGACGACGATTGGCTGGCGGAACTGCACGGCTTCGACTGGCTGCGTCACTTCGCGGCAGCCGGCGGCGATACCGCGACCGCCCATGCCCGCCGGCTGCTGCGCTCGTGGATCGATCTGTGCGACGACATCGACCCCGTCACCTGGGCCCCGGGCGTGCTGGGCCGGCGCCTGGTCGCCTGGTTGAGCCAGGCCGGCTTCCTGTTGCCCGGCGCCGGCGACGACTTCACCACCGCCTATCTGAATTCGCTGGCGCTGCAATGGCGGCATCTTTGCCGCGCCGCCGCCGACGCGCCGCCGGGACGGCAGCGGCTGAACGCCTATCTGGGCGTGGCCTATGGCGCGCTGGCGCTGCCCGAAGGCGAGGACGCCCTGGATCGGGCGCAGCGCCAATTGCAGCGCCTGGTCGACGAGGCCATCGCCACGGACGGCGGCCCCGCCAGTCGGGCGCCGTCGGATCTGATGGCCCTGTCCAGGGAGTTGATCGCCTGGCGTGAAGCCCTGGCGGGCTCGGGTCGCGAGGCACCATCCTGGCTGAACGAGGTGATCGGGCGTGCCGCGCCGATGCTGCGCGGCCTGCGCCACGGCGACGGCGGCCTGGCCCTGTTCAATGGCGGTTTCGAGGAAAGCGCCGAGTCGGTGGACATCACGCTCGCTCGCGCCGACGTCAAGGGCAACGCCGTGGTCAACGCGGCGCAGTCCGGGTTTCAACGGCTCCTGGCCGGGCGCACCCTGTTGCTGGCGGACACCGCCGCCCCCCCGGCCGGACCGGCCGGCCTGATCTGGGCGGCTGGCGCCCATGCCGGCGGCGGCAGTTTCGAGCTGTCGGTGGGCAAGCATCGCCTGGTGGTCAATTGCGGCGGCGGCCAGGACCGTAATGGCGACTGGGCCAAGGCGGCCCGCAGCACCGCCGCCCATTCCACCCTGGTGCTCGACGACGCCAACGCCTTCGCCCTCGACGATCGGAATGATCCCGACGCCGCCCGCTTCCGTTGCCGGCGGCACGAGGACGACAGCGGCAGCATCTGGCTGGAACTGAGCCATGAAGGCTACCGCCGGCGATTTGGCCTGATCCACCGCCGGCGGCTGTACGTCGATGCCGGCGGCGGCGATTTGCGCGGCGAGGATCGCCTGGACCCGGTCGAGGGTGCGGCGGCCGCCGAAGGCGTGGCCGGACGCGCCTTCGCGGTGCGTTTCCATCTGCATCCCGATGTGCAGGCCTCCGCCGTGCAGGGCGGCTCGGCGGTACTGTTGAAGCTGGCCAACGGCCAGGGCTGGCGCTTTCGTGCCAACGGCGGCGACATCGCCATGGCCGACAGCGCCTATTTGGGCCAGCGCGATCGCATCCGGCGCGGCCAGCAGATCGTGCTGTCGGGTCACACCGGCGACGACGGCGCGCTGTTGAAATGGGCCTTCCGACAGGTTTAGCCCGCGACCACCTCCTCGACCCCATCGTCAGCGCCGACCAGCACCCGCTCGGTCATACCGCAGAACAGGCCGTGATCCACCACGCCCGCCAGAGCGGACAGGGTCGTGGCCAGGGCCGGCGGATCGGTGATGGTCGGCCCGAAGGCGCAATCGAGGATCCAATGGCCCTCGTCGCTGCGAAACGCCTCGCCGTCGGCGCCTTGGCGCAGCACCACCTCCGCGCCCAGATCGGCGATGCGCCGGCTCAGCGGCCGACAGGCCATCGGAATGATTTCCACCGGCAGGGCAAAGGCGCCCAGCATCGGCACCCGCTTGGAAGCATCGGCGATGACGACGAAGCGTTCGGCGGCGGCGGCGACGATCTTCTCGCGCAACAGCGCCCCGCCGCCGCCCTTGATCAGATGCAGGCCAGGGTCGAATTCGTCGGCCCCGTCGACAGCCAGGTCCAGGCTCGGCGTCGCCTCCAGATCGGTCAGTGGAATGCCCAGGTCGCGGCAAAGGTCGGCGGTCCGTTCCGAGGTCGGCACGCCGATGACGGACAGCCCCGCCCCGGTTCGTTCGGCCAGCAGGCGGATGAACTGCTCGGCCGTCGATCCGGTGCCGATGCCCAGGCGCATGCCGTCCTCGACCAGCGCCACGGCGGCGGTGGCGGCGTTGCGTTTCGCCTTGTCGCTCATGCCAGGGTCCTTTCCGGGGCGCCCGCTCAGTTTCGCTTTGGCCCATCCAGGCCGGCGCTATATGTTCCCCCCCATGTCGAAATCCGTCAAACCCGCCGTCGTGCCCGCCGTCAATCCCCTGCTCAAACTCCTGCTCGAGATCGGGCCCTTGGTGCTGTTCTTCCTGGTCAATGCCCGGGCCGGCATCTTCTGGGCCACCGCCGGCTTCATGGTGGCGATCTGCGCCTCGCTGCTGGGCACCTGGTACCTGGAACACCGCCTGCCGAAGCTGCCGTTGGTCACCGGCGTTTTCGTCCTGGTGTTCGGCGGGCTGACCCTGATCCTGCAAGACGAACTGTTCATCAAATTGAAGCCGACCGTGGTCAATCTGTTGTTCGCGGCGATCCTGCTGGGCGGCTTGATCTGGCGTAAGTCCTTCCTGAAAAGCCTGCTGGGACCGATGTTCCCGATGTCGGACCAGGGTTGGCGGATCCTGACCTTCCGTTGGGCGCTGTTCTTCGTGTTCCTGGCGCTGCTGAACGAAATCGTCTGGCGCAACGCCTCGACCGACACCTGGGTCAGCTTCAAGGTGTTCGGCATCATGCCGTTGACTATTCTGTTCTCGGTGCTGCAATTGCCTACCATGACCCGACACCGGCTGGACGACGACGAAGGTCCCGCATGACCTTCGAGGGTCGGCAGATCGCCTGCGTCAGGGGCGAGCGGAGCATCTTCACCAATCTCGATTTCCAGCTGGAGCCGGGTCAGGTGCTGGTGCTGCGCGGCCCCAACGGCGCCGGCAAATCGAGCCTGCTGCGCATCGCCGCCACCCTGTTGAAGCCAGCCGGGGGCGAATTGTCCTGGCAAGGTCGAAACGTCCTCGATGACCCGGAAGGGCATCGTTCGCGGCTGCATTTCATCGGCCATCAGGATGCCGTCAAGGGCGCCCTGACGGTGCGCGAGAACATCGCAACCTGGGCCGAGATCCGCGGTGCCGCGGTTGACCGCATCGACATCGCGTTGGCGACCTTCGGGATCGAGCATTTGGCGGACACCCCGGCGCAATATCTCTCGGCCGGTCAGCATCGGCGCACCGCGCTGGCCCGCCTGGTCGCCAGCCCGGCCGAGCTTTGGCTGCTCGATGAACCGACGGTATCCCTCGATGACGCCGGTGCCGCCTGCCTGCGGGATGCCGTCGCCGCCCATCGCGAGGGGGGCGGCATGGCAATGGCGGCGACCCATATCGAGCTTGGCCTCGACGATGTCGGCATCCTGCATCTGGCCGCGACATGAAGCCGTTTCTCGCCGTCGTCGCCCGCGATTTGCGCCTGGCGGTGCGCCAGGGCGGCGCGACCCTGCTGGCGGTGGTGTTCTTCCTGCTCACCGTCACCCTGTTTCCCCTGGGTATCGGCCCGGAACCGGGGGTGCTGGCCCGGATCGCCCCCGGCGTGCTGTGGGTGGCGGCGCTGCTGGCGGCCATGTTGTCCCTCGATCGCCTGTTCCAGGCGGATTTCGAGGATGGCAGCCTGGAGCAGTTGGCCCTGTCGGGACTGCCGTTCGGCATGATCGCCCTGGCCAAGATCATTGCCCATTGGCTGACCACCGGCCTGCCGCTGTTGCTGGCGGCGCCGTTGCTGGCGGTGTTGCTGAACATGGATGCCGAGGGCTTCGGTGCGCTGCTGGTGACGATGCTGATCGGCACCCCGGCCTTGAGCCTGATCGGCGCCATCGGCGCCGCCCTGACCTTGACCGTGCGGCGTGGCGGCGTGCTGCTGTCGTTGCTGGTCCTGCCGCTCTACGTGCCGGTGCTGATCTTCGGGGTCTCGGCCATCGACGCCGCGGTCCATGGCCTGAACGCCAAGCCGCATCTCCTGCTGCTCGGTGCGCTGACCATGGCGGCCCTGCCGCTTTGCCCCTGGGCGGCGTCGGCGGCCCTGAAACTGTCCCTGGAATAGGCCGCCATTACGGCAACGGACCGCGACAAAATGTGACGGATGCCGCCCTTGCACCGGGCGCGGCGGAAGGGTAGATGTCCGCCTATGTCCATCCACTATTTCGCCAATCCGACGCGCTTCACGCGCCTGGCCGGACGCATCCAGCCCTGGTCCGCCGGGGTAACCGGCCTTCTGCTGGTGGTCGGGCTGTATCTCGGCCTGTTCGTGGCGCCGGCGGACTACCAGCAGGGCGACAGCGTGCGCATCATGTTCGTGCACGTGCCGGCCGCCTGGATGGCGCTGTTCTGCTACACCTTCCTGGCGGTGGCCAGCGCCGTCGGGCTGATCTGGAAGCATCCCCTGGCCGACCTCGCGGCCAAGGCCTCGGCGCCGATCGGCGCCTGTTTCACCTTCATCGCCCTGGCCACCGGCTCGTTGTGGGGCAAGCCGATGTGGGGGACCTGGTGGGTCTGGGATGCCCGCCTGACCTCGGTGCTGATCCTGCTGTTCCTCTATCTCGGCTACATGGCCCTGTGGCAGGCGATCGAGGACGCGCAGAAGGCGGCGCGGGCGGCGGCGATCCTGGCCCTGGTCGGCTTCGTCAACGTACCGATCATCAAGTTCTCGGTCGATTGGTGGAATACCCTGCATCAGCCGTCCAGCGTGATCCGCATGGACGGGCCGTCGATCCACGCCAGCATGCTGTGGCCACTGCTGCTGATGGCCCTGGCCTTCAAGGCCTATTTCATCACCATGCTGCTGGCGCGCATGCGCATGGAATTGAACCTCCGCCGCATCCGCGCCCTGCGCCTGGCGGAACGGGACAGCTAGGGGAAGGGGCGATGGCAGGTCTGGGAGATTTCCTCGCCATGGGCGGATACGCCGGCTACGTCTGGCCGGCCTTCGGCGCGGCCCTGGTCGTCCTGGCCCTGCTGTGGCTCTTCAGCGTCCGCGGCTGGCGGCAATCCGAGCGCACCCTGGCTGCGTTGCGCGAACATCGCCGGCGTGGGGGAGAAGACGCGGCGGCGGGGGCCGGCGGAAAATGACCCGGAAACAGCGGCGGCTCTCTATCGTCGCCGGCTTCATGCTGACCCTGGGGGTGGCGGCGGCGCTGGTGCTGACGGCGTTCGAGGAGAACATCGTGTTCTTCTACACGCCCAGCCAGTTGGCCGAAAAGAACATCCCGCCGGACCGGCGGCTGCGCCTGGGTGGCTTGGTCGAGGAGGGATCGATCGGCCGCGAGGCCGACGGCGTGACCATCACGTTTCGGGTAACCGATACCGTCGAGGCGGTGCCGGTGCGCTTCCGCGGCCTGTTGCCGGATCTGTTCCGCGAGGGTCAGGGGGTGGTGGCGGAGGGCAGCCTGTCGGCCGAGGGGATCTTCGTGGCCACCGGGGTGCTGGCCAAGCATGACGAGAACTACATGCCGAAAGAGGTGGCCGAGGCGCTGAAGGAAGCCGGTCAGTGGAAGGGGGACCACGAATGAGCGAGAGCAATGGCGGGGGGAAACCGAGCGTTCTGTTGATCGACCCGATGCCGCCTTGGACGGTCGAACGGGCAAGGAAGGAATTCGATCTCGTCGTGCTGCCGCATGAAAGCCAGCGGCCCCCCGAGTTCCTGGCCAATGTCGAACGCTTCCGCGGCATTGCCATGCCCGGCTTCGCCAAGGTCGACGCGGCGTTGATGACGCAGCTGCCGAAGCTGGAAATCGCCGCCTGTTTCGGGGTCGGCTATGACGGCGTCGATGGCGCCTACGCCAGGGATAACGGCATCATCGTCACCAACACGCCAGACGTGCTGACCGATTGCGTCGCCGATCTGGGCCTGGCGCTGACCCTGGCTTGCCTGCGCAAGGTGGTGGAAGGCGACCGCTACGTCCGGGCCGGCCGCTGGCGGACCGAGGGCATCCTCGATCTGGCCACCTCGCCCCGTGGCAAGCGGCTGGGCATCCTGGGTCTGGGCCGTATCGGCCTGGCGGTGGCCAAGCGGGCCGAGGTGTTCGGCATGGCCATCGCCTATCACAACCGCGACCGGCGGGATGACGTCGCCTACGACTACCATCCCAGCGTCACCGCCCTGGCGGCGGCCTCGGATGTGCTGATCCTCACCTGCCCCGGTGGCGAGGCGACCCAGAACGCGGTCGATGCCGGCGTCCTGGCGGCCCTGGGCGAACACGGCTACCTGGTCAACATCGCCCGTGGCAGCGTCGTCGACGAAGCCGCCCTGGTCGATGCCTTGACGGCCGGCGTCATCGCCGGTGCCGGCCTCGACGTCTTCGCCGCCGAGCCGGAGGTGCCCGAGGCCCTGTTCGGCCTCGAGAACGTCGTTCTGCAACCGCACCAGGCCAGCGCCACCGTCGAGACCCGCACCGCCATGGGCGATCTGACCCTGGACAACCTGCGGGCCCACTTCGCTGGCCAGCCCCTGCCGAACCAGGTGATCTAGGCCGCCATGAACGCGCCGACCGCAGCCGAAACCACCGTTTCCGCCGATCTGCTGCGCGAACAGCTCACCACTATTCTTGAGGCTTGGGGGATGTCGGCCGAGACCATCCCGCCGACCGTCGACATCATGGTCGAGACCGATCTGCGCGGCATCGATTCTCACGGCATCGCCATGCTGCCGCTGTATGCCGAAATGCGCCGCCGGGGCAAAATAGCCATGCGGCCGGTGATCGAGGTCGTGCGCGAAAGCCCGGTGACCGCCCTGATCGACGGCGGCGGCGGCCTCGGCCATGCACCGTCGGCCGACGCCATGCGGCTGGCCATCCAAAAGGCCAAGGCGGCCGGCCTGGCGGCGGTCACGGTGCGCAATTCGAACCATTTCGGCGCCGCCGGCGCCTACGCCATGATGGCCACGGCCGAAGGCCTGATCGGCATCGCCATGACCAACGCCGGCGGCCGGTCCATCGTGCCGACCCGGGCCAGAGAGCCGGTATTCGGCACCAATCCCATCGCCTTCGCCGCCCCGACCCGCGACAACCTTCCCTTCGTCCTCGATATGGCGACCAGCACCGTCGCCGTCGGCAAGGTCAAGCTGGCGGCCTATGCCGGCAAGCCGCTGCCCTCTGGCTGGGTGGTCGATGCCGACGGTGTCGAGGTCACGGTGGCGGCGGATGCCTTCGACGGCACCGGCCGCTTGGCCCGGGGCTTCGGCATGACGCCGCTGGGCGGGCTGGCCGACCTGAGCAGCCACAAGGGCTATGGCCTGGCGGCAATGGTCGAGGTCCTCTGCGGCATGCTGCCCGGCGCGCCTTTCATCGCCGCCATGGTCGAGCCGGCGAAGCACCAGACCGGGCATTTCTTCCTGGCCCTCGATCCCAACGCCTTTCGCGACGAGGGCGAATTCCAGGACGAACTGGATGCCATGATCGATCACCTGCGCGCCCTGGAGCCGACCGACCCCGAATTGCCGGTGCTGGTCCATGGCGATCCTGAGAACATCGCCCGCGAGGAACGCCTAGCTGACGGCATCCCGATCCCCGGCATGCTGGCCGACGCCCTGGCCGATATCTGCCGCCAGGCCAACGTCGAATATCTGCTGGATCAGGGACGATGACCGCCGAGTTGGGACATTACGCCCTGGTTCTGGCCCTGGCGGTGGCGCTGGTGCAGGGGCTGGTGCCGCTCTATGGCGCCCATCGGGGCGAAGCCGGCTGGATCGCCCTGGCCCGGCCGGCGGCGGCGGTGCAATGCCTGCTGATCGTCGTCGCCTTCGGGGCCCTGACCAACGCCTATGTCAGTTCCGACTTCTCCGTGCTCAACGTCGCCAGCAACTCCCATTCGGCCAAGCCGCTGCTCTACAAGATCACCGGCGTCTGGGGCAACCACGAGGGCTCGCTGCTGCTCTGGGTGCTGATCCTGGCCCTGTTCGGCGGCGCCGTGGCGCTGTTCGGCGGCAACCTGCCCGCACCCTTCCGGGCCCGGGTGCTGGCGGTGCAGGCCCTGATCGCGGTCGGTTTCCTGTCCTTCGTGCTGTTCACCTCGAACCCGTTCGCCCGCCTGCTGCCGCCGCCCGTCGACGGCCGCGGCCTCAATCCGCTGTTGCAGGATCCCGGCCTGGCCTTCCATCCGCCGTTTCTCTACCTCGGCTATGTCGGCTTCTCGATGGCCTTTTCCTTCGCCGTGGCGGCCCTGATCGAGGGCCGGGTGGACGCCGCCTGGGCCCGCTGGGTGCGACCCTGGACCCTGGCCGCCTGGTGTTTCCTCACCGTCGGTATCGGCCTCGGCTCCTGGTGGGCCTATTACGAGTTGGGCTGGGGCGGCTGGTGGTTCTGGGACCCGGTGGAGAACGCTTCCTTCATGCCCTGGCTGGCGGGCACGGCGCTGCTGCACTCGTCCATCGTGGTGGAGAAACGGGACAGTTTGAAGAACTGGACGGTGCTGCTGGCCATCCTGACCTTCTCGCTCAGCCTGCTGGGCACCTTCCTGGTGCGCTCCGGCGTGCTGACCTCGGTGCATGCCTTCGCCACCGACCCCGCCCGCGGCAGCTTCATCCTGGCCTTCCTGTTCGTCGTCGTCGCCGGCTCCCTCGGCTTGTACGCCTTGCGGGCGCCCGCCATGCGGGGCGGCGGCCTGTTCGCGCCGGTCAGTCGCGAGGGCGCCCTGGTGTTTAACAACCTGCTGCTGTCGACCGCCTGCGCCACGGTGTTCCTGGGCACCCTGTACCCGCTGTTCCTGGATGCCTTGTCGGGACAGAAGATCACCGTCGGTCCGCCCTATTTCCACGCCACCTTCGGTCCGCTAATGGTGCCGGTGCTCCTCGCCACGGCCCTGGGCCCGATGCTGCCATGGAAACGCGGCGATCTGCTGGGGGCGCTGCAACGGCTGAAGTTCGCCGTCGCCGCCACCCTGGCGGCCCTGTTCCTCACCCTGGTGCTGGCCCATGACGGGCCCTGGCTGGCCATTCCGGCCCTGGCCATCGGCGTCTGGATGATCGCCGGCGCGCTGGAGGAAGCAGCACAGCGCTTGCGCCTGTTCCGGGTGCCGGTTGCTGAAAGTCTGCGCCGCCTGATCCGCCTGCCCAGGGCCGCCTGGGGCGCCACCTTCGCCCATGCCGGCGTCGGCGCCGTCGTCATCGGCATCGTCGCCTCCTCCGCCTGGCAGGAGGAGAAACTGGTGGTCATGCGCCCGGGCGAGGTCCTCTCGGTCGGCGGCTATGAGGTCACCTTCGATGGCGCGGCCGAGTTCCAGGGCCCCAACTACACCGGCGTGCGGGGCGCCTTCCGGGTCAGCCGCGACGGTAGGGCGGTGACGGCGCTGCAGCCGGAGGCGCGGAACTATCCAAATCCGCCCATGGCCACCACCGAGGCGGCAATCCGCACCGGCTGGGACGGCGATCTGTATGCGGTGATCGGCGATCCCACCGGCGATGGCGCCTGGTCGACCCGGCTCTACCACAAGCCGCTGGTGCACTGGATCTGGTTCGGCTCCCTGGTCATGGTGCTGGGCGGCCTGATTTCCCTCAGCGACCGCCGCCACCGGGTCGGCGCCCCGGCCCGGCGAACCACCGCCGACGCCGTGCCGGCGGCGGCCGAGGGCGACTAGGACGGGCCGCGATGAGCGAGGTCAGCCAACGGGAACCCGATCCGGCCGCGCCGCGGCGGCCGTGGCTGCGCCTGTTGCCGCTGCTGCTGGCCATGGCGATCGGCGCCTTTCTGTTCGTCGGCCTGGGCCTGAAGCCCAAGGAGATCCCCTCGGCCCTGATCGGCAAGGCGGTGCCGGCGTTCGACCTGCCCGCCCTGCCCGAACGCCCGCCGGGCCTGAAGAGCGCCGATCTGCAGGGCCAGGTATCGCTGGTCAACGTCTTCGCCTCGTGGTGCCTCTCGTGCCGGGTCGAGCACCCCCTGTTCATGAACCTGAAGGCGCTGGACGTGGTCCCGGTGCACGGCCTGAACTACAAGGACGAACCGCAAGCGGCGCTGGCCTGGCTGGACCGTTACGGCGACCCCTATCAGCGCATCGGCGCCGACCGCAAGGGCCGGGTCGGCATCGACTGGGGCGTCTACGGCGTGCCCGAGACCTTCCTGATCAACGCCCAGGGCCGCATCGCCTGCAAGCATATCGGCCCGGTCTCCGACAGCGATCTGCAGGACAAGCTGTTGCCGGCCATCGAGGCGCTGCGCCAGGGCAAGGAACCGAAATGCTGAGAGCCTCGTTGGTCGCTTTGGCCCTGATCCTTCTCGCCCCGTCGGCCTGGGCGGTGGCGGTGGACAAGCCGCTGGCCGATCCCGCCCTGGAGGCCCGGGCCCGGGCGATCCACAAACAACTGCGCTGCCTGGTCTGCCAGAACCAGTCGATCGAGGATTCCAACGCCGATTTGGCCCGCGACCTGCGCCTGCTGGTGCGCGAGCGCATCGCCGCCGGCGACAGCGACGCCGCCGCCATCGGCTATATCGTCGAACGTTATGGCGATTGGGTGCTGCTCAAGCCCCCGGTCAAGGGCGGCACCGTGATGTTGTGGTTGGCGCCGCTGCTGTTCCTGGCCCTGGCGGTGCTGTTGACCGTGTTGTGGTACCGCGGGCGCCAGGCACAGCCGGCGACGGCGGCCACCGCGACGCCGCTCGATGACGACGAACAGGCGCGCCTTAGGAAACTATTGGATGGGGACGAGCGGTGAGCCTGTGGCTGGCCATCGGCGGCCTCACCCTGTTGGCCCTGGTGCCCCTCCTCTGGCCGCTGCTGCGGCCGCCGCGCCCGGCGGGCCAGCGGCTCGACCACGATCTGGAAGTCTACCGCGACCAGTTGCGTGAGCTGGCGGCCGAGGCGGCGGAGGGGGCGATCTCCGAGACCGAGGCGGCGGAGGCCCGGCGGGAGATCGAGCGGCGGATCCTGCGCGCCGCCGACGCCGGCAAGGCGGCGGTGGGCGGCCCGGTGCCCTCGGCCGTAACGGCGGTGCTGATCGCCCTGGCGGTGCCGGCCATCGCGTTGTTGCTTTACGCCCAATTGGGCCGCCCCGGCGAAGGCGACCGGCCCCTGACGGTCGAGCGCCAGGCCCGCGCGGAACAGGGCGGCGCCCCCGACGCGGCCCGGCGCGATGCCCCGCGGTTGGAGGAGATGGCCGAACGCCTGGCCGAACGTCTGCGCGACGAACCCGACGACGGCCAGCGCTGGAGCCTGCTCGGCCGGACCTATTTGGAACTGGGCCGCACCGTCGATGCCGTCGCCGCCTATCGCCGCGCCCTGGCCATCATCAAGGACGACCCGGCCCTGTTCGTGATCTACGGCCAGACCTTGCTGAGCGCAGCCGACGGTCAGGTGACGCCGGATGCCGTGGCCGCCTTCCGCCGGGCTCGGGAACTGGCGCCGGCGCATCCCGGCGCCCGCTATTTCCTGGCCATGGCCGACTGGCAGGCCGGCCGGTCGCGGGCCGCCTATGACGCTTGGCTGAGCTTGGCCGGAGAACTGCCCAAGGGCTCGCCCAACCGGCGGGCCGTGGTCGAAAAGCTGCGGGCGGCGGCCGAAGAATTGGGCCTGGACCTGGCCGCCGACCTGCCCGCCGGAGCCTCGGCGAAGGCGGACCTGTCCGCCGAAGCCTCGGCGAAGGCGGACGATCCGGCGACGGCCCGGGCGCCTGGCCCCGACCAAGGCGACATCGCCGCCACCGCTGATATGTCCCAGGAGGATCGGGCCGCCTTCATCCGCTCCATGGTGCAGCGCCTGTCCGATCGCCTGGCCGACAACCCTGAAGATTTCGATGGCTGGATGCGCCTGGGCCACGCCCATGACGTGCTCGGCGATACGGCCAAATCGGCCGAGGCCTATGGCCGCGCCGCCGCCCTGCGCGGTGACGACCCCGCACCCTTGAACGCCCAGGCCCGGGTGCTGGTGGCCGACGCGGCCGCCGACCAGCCCTTGCCCGAGAGCACCCTGGCGGTGCTGCGCCGGCTTGAAAAATTACAGCCCGATAACGCCCGGGCCCTGTGGTTCCTCGGCCTGACCGACGCCGTCGCCGGCCGCCGCGCCGCCGCCATCACGCGCTGGCGGCGCCTCCACGCGCAAATGCCCGAGGGCAGCGCCGAGCGGGACAGCCTGCGCGCCGCTCTCGAACAATTGGAGACGGCGGCGCAGTAGCGGTGCGGCCTAATCGTCCGGGAACAGCCCGCGATGGAACGCCGCGTGCAGGTCGGCGAAGGCGGCCCGCACCGCCGCTTTGGTCTCCCGCCGCTGGCCGTTGCGCGCCCGGACCGTCTCGCGCGCCGCCGGCAGCAGCTCCGATGGCGCCACGACCCGCGAAACGATGCCGGCCTCCACCGCTTCCGCTACGCCGACCCGGCGGCCGCTGTCGCACCAGTCCGCCGCCCGCGCCTGGTCGACGAAGCAGCGCACGATATCCAATGGCGCCGGCAGGCCGCGACGGACCTCGTAGAAGCCGAAGAAGGCGTCCTCCGTGGCGATCAACTCATCGCAAACCAGGGCTAGGGTGAAACCGCCGCCGACCGCCGCGCCCTGCACGGCGCCGATCAAGGGCTTGGGGAAATCCAGCAGGCTATCGAAGAAGCCGGTGGTCACGTCATACAGGCGCTGGCGGTTCTCCCGGCCGCCGCCGAACTGGCTGAAATCCATGCCGGCACAGAACGCCTTGCCGGTGCCAGTCAGCACCAGGCCCCGGCAGTCCTTGTCCCCGGCCAGCCCGCGCAGTTCCGCCGCCGCCGCTTCCCGCAGTTCGATCGACAGGGCGTTCAGCTTGTCCGGCCGGTTCAGCGACAGCACGAAGGCGCCGTCGTCCTCCCGTTCGACAACGACCAATGGCGCCGCCACCATCACCGCCAACCGCCGCCGCCGTTGATATAAACCGTGTCCGCCGTCATGAAGCCGCAGGCATCCGAACACATGAACAGCACCATCTCGCCGATCTCTTCCGGCTCGCCGAACCGGCCCATCGGCACGTCGGCCAGGAACTTGGCCACCTGCTCCGGCGAGGTCTGGGAGGTTGCCTGGAACGGCGTGTTGATCGGCCCCGGCGAGATCGACAGGCAGCGGATGCCCTTATCGGCGAACTCCCGGGCCACGCCCAGGGTCATGGTCAGCACCGCCCCCTTGGAGGAGGCATAATGCACCGAGCTGCCGGGCCCGCCGCGCTTGTGGCTCATGCTGGAGACGTTGACGATGACGCCCTGGCCCGCCTCCAGCATGTGCGGCAGCACCGCCTGCATGCAATGGAACACGCCCTTGACGTTGAGGTCGTAGGTCCGCTCCCAAAGGTCGTCGTCGATCTCCAGGAAGGTCGACCGCCTAATCGCCGAGCCGGCGGAATTGAACTGGAAGTCGATCCGGCCGAACCGCGCCAGGGCTTGCTCGATCAGGTCTTCCACCTGGTCCCGATGGGTCACGTCGGCCTCGACCGCCAGCGCCGCCGCGCCCATCTGTTCGACCTGTTGGGCGGTGCGCCGGGCGCCCTCGCCGTCGATGTCGCCTGCCACCACGTTGGCCCCCTCGCGGGCGAAGATCAACGCCGTCGCCCGGCCGATGCCGCTGGCCGCACCCGTAATCACGATGGTCTTGCCCTGGAAGTAATCCGGTGTCTTCGGCATGGCCGTTCCCTCTCCGATCCCTCGCTACAGGCGCCGGTTCGCGCCGTGCCGGCCGCCTTCAGGCGGCGGCAAAGTCAAACGGTAGCATATCGTCGGAGGGATGGGCGTTGGGAAGCGGAGGGCCTATTCGTACCCCTTCGGCCAGTCCCAGCCGAAGCCCCAGCGCCAGGGGAACGGCCACCAGGGATGCCCGCCGAGGCGGATGGCGTAGTACAGCGCGGCCGCGATGATGGGGTAGCCGCGGCGGGCCACGGCGGCGGCCAGGATGCGGTCGGACTCCCGCCGCTCGTCCGGGCTGCCGCCCTGCCAATAGGCCCTATCGTGGGTGACGCATTCACCCTCCCAGGGCGGCGGGCGGCGCAGAAAGGTCCGCCAGGCCCAGGACATCCCGCCTGAGCAGCCATCCGTGGTGAAGGGTTTGGGCGGTGTGGTCATGATGTGCTCCCCCGCCATTTGTCGAAGCTGCGGGCACCGGTGTAGCCCAGATAGCCGGCGCCGAACAGCCACCACAGGTTCTCCGGGATGGCGCCCAGCAGGTTGGCGATGTTCCCCGCCGCCGTACTGACATGATCGGGCCACCAGATGCCGATGATGCCGCCGACCACGCACAGCACGATCACCAGGTAGATCAGGTACAGGAAGGTCGGCCGGGCCCGGGAGGTCCAGGGGTCGGCCGATTGCGCCTCCATGACGATGGCGGACAGTTCCGCCTCCATCTCGCTGACCTTGCCGCTCGTTTGCGCCGCCATCATCTTGGCCCGGGCCGAGGCTTTCTCGTCCTCGGTCTCGAACAGGTTGTCGATCACCACCTCGGCCAGTTTGGCCAGGGGGCCGATGGCAAGGGTTAGGCTCATCTCTCACCTCGCGTAATGATAGACGACCTGCGGCAGCGCGGTATAGCGCACCCGCAGGTCCAGATGCAGGAAGCTCGAGGCCACGCCGACCGACCAGCCCCCTCTCAGGGCCGCCGTCAGCAACCGCAGCCGCTCGCCGCCGTCGCCGATCGCCACGTCGACGGCACAGCTATCGGTGCCATGCACCGGGTTGCCGATCAGGTGCAGCGAGCGTTCGTGGCCCCGGATGCGCCGGTTGTGCGCGCCCGAACGGCAGGCCGAGGTGATGCGCATCGGCCGGCCATGGGCGGCCCGCAGGTCCTCCAGCGCCTCGCCGAAACCCGGTTGCAGCCTGACCTCGCCCGTGGTCGGGCAGGCCAGTTCGTTGCGGCTGAAATGGGGCAGGAAATCCGTCATCTCATCCCTCCTAGAACCGCTCCCACAGCCAGGCGATGCCGCCAGCGAACAGCACCAGGACGCCGCCGATCTTCAGCGCCATCCACAGCGCCCCTTTGCCCATGTTCGAGACGGCTTCCAGCGATTGCAGGCGTCCGTCCATGTCCGCCAGGCTGTCGCCCATGGCCTCGACCTTGCCTTGCAGCCGGCCGATCGCCTGCATGATCTCGTCATTGCCCGCGGTCATGCGTCCGGCCCCTTGGCCTTGTCCTCAACCGCCTCCCAGGCCTCGCCGGTCGCCATCAGGCAGGCGCCGCCGTTCGGATCGGTGACGATGATCGACCAGCCGCCGCCGTCCGAGGCCAGCACCTCGACCATCCGCCCGCGGGCCGTGAGGCCCATGGCGATGGGTCGCTCGCCGTGGGTCTTGCGCAGATGGGCCAGCAGCCGGTCCCGCTCGCCGCAGACGGCCTGCGCCGCCACCGGCGCCGACAACAAAAAGGCCGCCAGAACGGCGGCCGCGATCAGGTAGCGCCCCCAGCGTCTCATTGCAGTTCCGCCGGCAGATACGCCGCGATGGCGTCGGTATCCGTCAGGGCCGCCAAGGCTGCCTCGGCCACCGGGGGCAGGTCGCGCAGGGCCTGTTTCTGGGTCCTGATCGCGGCCGGGTCGTCGCCGTTCTCCCAGGCGATCAGGGCGTCCACGTCCAGCGCTTCCAACTTGGCGTCGCGCGCGGCCCGGATCTCGGCCAGCCGCTCGACCTTTGCCGCCGGCAGCCGCCAGGCATGGGTTTTCAGGGCAGCGCCGGTAATCTCGACCGCCACGTCGGCGGCATCCGGCACCACGGCCGGCGTCACCTCGTTGCCCTCGGCGTCGTACGTGGCCGGCACGGTCGCCGCCGCCACCCGCCCGGCGATGATGCCCACGGCCGAGCCGGCGTCACCGACCATCGTGAGGGTGCCGTTGGCGTTCAGGATTTGCTCATTCATTTTCCAGTTCTCCGAAGAACACGACGCTAATGGGGTCGGTGTCGGTCAGGTTGGCCGTGCTGTTGTGCCGCGTGTGGATCTCCGCCGAAGACGCCGCGAGTGTCCCATTGTCCCGGTGAACATCGACGTTGTCGGGAGCCACGCCCGCCATGACGAAATACGGGTCCCTGAACGGCACGCCGAACTCGACCGTGTAGTCTCCGGTGCCGTTGTCGGTTATCGACTTGATGTTGTGCGAGGCATGGATGGCGATGGTTCCGGTGCCGTCCAATACCAGCCAAGCCTTGGCCTTCGACAGATCGACGTCCGCCGGCAGTCCGGCCTTGAGGCCCCGCAGCACCTCCATATCACCGCGCAGGTCCTTCGCCGCGACGGTGGCGTACAGGTTGGCGTCATTGATTTCGAACCGGTCGCCGCCGTGAAGCAGGTTATGCTCCCAGGTCGTGCCGCCGGTGGCGATGGCGGGTTCGCTGTCGACAACCAGGCCGTCCCAGATGGTCAGATTGTCGGTTTGCGTCACCGCCACCTTGCCGGTGATCGGATCAATCGATACGTCCAGCACCTCATCGGTGGCGCCGGATTGCAGCAAACATTCGGCGCTGGCATCGAACATGCCGCGCTCGGCTTCGTACATCTGGCGGGCCATGTTGTCCGTCATGGCGGTGCCGATGGCCACCCGCCATAACGCCATGGTGGAAGTGTCCGCCTCCCCATTTCCGTCCGGGCGGATTCCCAACCGCAACAGCGCCGAGGCGTTGGACAGTGAGCCGACGCTGGTCGATCCGGTGTAGTTATCCAGTCTACCGTCAATGTATAGCTTGAGCAGCCCGGCGCTTGTGTCGCGGACGCCGAAGACTAGGTGCCAGTTGCCATCATCGTAGGCGTTACCGGAAACGACGGATGCCGTATTCGCGGCACTCGCATCATGAATAGCTACCTGAAGTGCGCCGGAAGTCGTGAACTCGATAGAGTAGCGCCCGTCGGCGAGACCAGTATCACAGCGGTATATCAAGCTATCCACTCCGGCAGCGACACTGTCGGATTTGACCCAACCACCAAAGGAGAGGGAGTTTGTTCCCGGATCGAGAAGAGCGTCATAGGCCAGAGTGCAGAACTTTGAAGAAGAGAAGCCGCTGACGCCCTGTAGGTCGCCGCCGTTGACGGCGGCCAGCGTCAGCGCATCCGCATTGGTGAGGGTAAGGCCGTTGTACCAGCGGTCGGCGGTGATGGAGTTCGCGAACGCGGCGATCCTGGTGTCGTTCAGGCAGAGCCCGGAGTTGTAGGTACGATTGACCAGGGCGTTCATCGCCAGCAACGCAAGTCCCTGCCGATCAAGGACGTTCTGGCAAAGGGTCAGCCCGGTAGCGTCGGCTCCAGCCGCCTTGTTGCCGACCAAGGCGAAGCCGTTACCGACGCCCAGGCCAAAGTTGTCGTCGGTGTTCTCTTTGATGACGCTGTAATCGATCGACCAGTCATCCGCCGTGATGGCGCTGATCCTGGCATTGGAGTAGTTGACCTCATCGCCTGAATTGCTGCGGCTGTAGACGATGTAGCCATCGTCGGTGATCGCAACGACGGGATTGCCGATGGTCGCGGCCTTGTCCCAGACATTGCCGTCATCCTTGATGATCGACGCCACGTCCGCCCCGGTGCCGTAGGCCACGGCGAAGCACGGCATCGGCCCGCCGGTGCGCGGGTCGTGCATCGGCATGTCGGAATGGCCCGCCGCCACGTCCTGCACGTCGTTGTTGGTCAACGCCGGGCCGGTGGCGGTCGACAGGCTCTTGGGCCAGCCCTGGGTCCGCTCGGACCAGGACCCGTCATGCGGGTCGATGATGGTGATGCCGTCTTCGTGGCCAACAATGATGTAACCCATCCGGGCGGCGATGCTGGTCGGCGTGGCGGCACCCGAAATGGTGACGGTGGCCAGCGCGCTGGGGCCGGTCAGGTCGTTGGCGGTCAGATCCCAGACGTTGACCTCCGTGTCGGCGCCCGTGTCCTCGACCGTGGCCAGCATCAGGGCGGCCGTGGCGGCGGCCGTGCGCCCGCTCCAGTCCACCTCGTCCAGGGCCGGGCCGAAGATCGCGGCATCGACGAAGTCGGCATTGCTCTCGATGATGCCCGAGACGCCGCCGAACACCTGTTCGTAGCGGATCGCGTCGCCGGCCGAGATGGCCTCGCCCAGGCCGGTGATCCGCTTGCCGTTGAAGGGGATATTGGCCGTGATGGTCTGCTGGCCGTCCTTGGTGATGGTGTTGGACAGGCCGGTGGCGAAGCCATCCATCTCCGCGTCCATCCGGTCCGCCCGGACCTTGATGCCGCCGTCGCGGTCGTTGATCCAGTTGTAAAGGCGCTGGAACACGCCCGATCCATTGAATGCCACGTCGCATCCTCCAATGAAATGGGCCGCCCCGAAGAGCGGCCCCGCTGTTTTCAGCCATTTCCTTGCCTATACCGTGGCTATCCGGTTAATGCCGACACCCACTACATATAGGGTTGCCGCACACATCCCTTTTACGGCAGCAAATAGCCAACACCGGAAGTCAGCGATCTGCCCATCTGATTGTCAAACCGCTGCCTTGGCGAGAAAAATCCAATGATGACGAATATTCGGTACAATTGGTCGTGAATTGAGTGTCTTCCGGGAAATTTTAGCTAAGCACCCAGCTCCGTGATATCCGATGGAGTGCTCGCCATGAATTGGCAATCGATTTGGGCAATGACGGTGATCGACCTCGCTGTAGTTGGGATGATCACCTACACGCTTGCATATTTCGTGAGAATGCGGGGTCGCATAACACGGCCAACCACGCGCTTTGGTTTGTTGTCGGTCGCATTCGGCCTCGTGGTGGTGGCACTACTATATCTTGCCGATTTGGCCTCTATGCATCTCCTTCCGACGGTTCTTGGCGAGCGCCAGGCAATGGCGTTCATGCGCGAGCTGCACTTCGATTATAATTGGTTCGTCGTACTGATCAGCATTGGCGCCATCTCATTGGGCTTGATGGTGAGCGGGCGCGGCCTCCTTCGCGTTGTGCAAGATCTTCGCGATAGCGAGGAACGGCTTGGCGATTTCGCCGAAGCCAGCGCGGATTATTTTTGGCAGACCGATGCCCAGCTTCGCTACAGCTATCTGTCGCCACAGTCCCAGCAAAGCTTCGATAGATCGATCGAGTCGTTGATCGGTCAATACGTACAAGATGCCACCGCCCCCGCCTTTCAAAAGCAGGAGTCGTGGCAATATATCGATAGGCAAATGCAACTCCGGCAACCGTTCCGCGATGTGATCATTGAGCGACAGGGCGCCAAGTCTGGTGAAAGCGTTTGGATCCGCATCTCGGGCAAACCGTTCTATGATGATAGCGGCGAATTTCAGGGCTTTCGCGGCAGCTCCACGAATATCACCGAAAACCGACGTGCCGATGAAGCCTTACGCGAAACCGAGCGGCAGTTTCGCGTGCTGGCCGCCAACGTCGCCGGCGGACTGCTCTACATGGATACAGAGGCCCGATACGTGTTCGTCAACACGGTCTATGCGAACTGGTTCGGCCTGGAACCCGAGGACTTCATCGGCCACACGGCGCGCGACGTGCTTGGCCAGGATGTCGACGATGAAGTGCGCGAGTATTTTCGGGCCTCGCTGGGCGGCGAGAAAGTGACCTACGAGGCCGTACGCCAAACCACCGTATCCGGACCCAGAGACGTCCAGGTCACCAACGTTCCTAACATCGCCGCCGATGGCACAGTGGAAGGCGTATTCGCCCTGGTCACCGATGTCAGCGAACTTAGGCGCCGCGAGCGGGCCCTGGAAGAGAGCCAACGCAACCTTGCAGAAGCGCAGCGGATTGGCCGAATTGGGCATTGGCGAGTAGAAGCCGATTCCGAAGAGGCCGTGTGGTCAACTGAAATGTATCGGATTTGGGACCGGGATTCGACCGGCGCCCCGATGACCTTTGACGACATCTTAGACGCTATACATCCCGACGATCGCTTGGACGTGATTACCGCTCGGAACACGGCCATAGCGGAAAATCAACCCTACGGGCTTGATTTCAGAATTGTGCGATCGAATGGCGAGATCCGGTATGTACGCAATGAAGGCAGACCCGAATTCGATGCCGAAGGTAGGTTGGTGTCAGTCTTCGGAATTTCCCAAGACATAACTGAGTACAAACAAGCCGAAGTGGCCATGCGGGATAGCGAGCAGAACTTTCGCGCCATTGCCGAGGGTTCACCCGTACCCCTGATGATCACCCGGCGAGCAGATGGTGCGTTTCTTTATGCCAATCCCAAGGTCGGTCCGGTGCTTGGCATCCCCACCGAGGCGATAGAGGGGCGTAAGATTGGCGAGTTCTACTGGTCGCCAAACGAACGCGACATGCGGGTGGAGCGACTCGAAGCCGAAGGTTTCATTTCGGATGATCCGCTCGAGCTGCGGCGCGCCGATGGCACGCACATTTCGACTATCATTTCCATGCAGAACATTACTTATGCTGGCGAGGAAGCGATACTGAGTAGTTTTCAGGACGTGACGGAGCGCCTCTACCTCGAAGAACAATTACGCCAAGCGCAAAAGATGGAAGCGATCGGTCAGCTTACTGGCGGCGTGGCGCATGATTTCAATAACTTGCTGGCGGTTATCATGGGCAACCTTGAGCTTTTGCTTGAGAAAAGTGAGCCCGACAGCAGCCTGAACAGCTTCGCGATGCGTGCCCTCGCGGCCACGCAACGGGGCGCCGACCTGACGCACCGCCTGCTGGCCTTTTCGCGCCGACAGCCCTTGCAGCCGGTTTCCGTTGACATAAACAAGCTGGCTCGGGGCATGCAGGATCTGCTGGTCCGTAGCCTGGGCGAGACCATCGAGATCGAGATGGTGGGCGGCGCCGGCCTTTGGCAATGTGAAGTCGATCCGGGGCAGCTGGAAAATGCCATCCTCAATCTAGCGCTCAACGCCCGCGATGCCATGCCGCAGGGTGGCCGGCTGACCATCGAGACCTCAAATTCTCGCCTCGACGACGGCTATGCCGTTGCGCAGGATGACGTGGAACCGGGCCAGTATGTGCTGTTGGCAATCAGCGATACCGGTACCGGGATGGCACCGGAGGTCATCGAGCATGCCTTCGATCCATTTTTCACCACCAAGGAGGTAGGTAAGGGCAGCGGCCTTGGTCTCAGCATGATCTATGGCTTCGTCAAGCAATCGGGTGGGCATGCGCGTATCTACAGCGAACTCGGCGAAGGCACGACTATGAAAATCTATTTGCCTCGATCCGCAGCCGGCACCCAACCTGAAATCAGCACCCAAGCCGTTACCGATACGGCGGCGCGAGGCGAGGTGATCATGGTGGCGGAGGATGATGCCGAAGTCCGCCGGGTCGCAATCAGCATTCTTGACGACCTGGGCTATGAAGTGCTCGAGGCTGATACGGCAGATGTTGCGTTGGCACAAATGGAACTGGACCAAAGGGTCGCCTTGCTCGTCACCGATGTCATTTTGCCGGGCGGCATGGGCGGTCCCGAGTTGGCTGAAAAGGCAGGTGACTTCCTGCCTAGCCTCAAGGTCCTATACATGTCTGGCTATACCGAGAATGCAATCATGCATCATGGTCGGCTGTACGAAGGCGTACAGCTTTTGGTAAAACCATTTGGGCGTACCGATCTTGCGGTTAAGGTCCGTTCGATCCTCGACGACGCACTTTAGACACGACCCATTATGATTTGAAATTGATCCGCCATTGTTCCGGGCCCCGATCCATTTCGCTGATCGGGCGAGCGGCTGCTAGTCTGCGAAGCTCGCTTTGGGTCATTGAGGAGCTTCGGGCCGGCCGACCCCGCGTGATCGCAATCGGATGTGCGGCGGTCGTGGCCTGCCACAGGACGGGCGCATTTCCGCAATACCCTCGACAGCGTGCGTCAGCCGGATTGCCCGTTGACCCACGTTCGTAGCCATAACCGGAAGAACGGCGCGCGGGAGCGGCGCGGCATGGCGCAAGATGACAGTGGCAATTGCGATTTTGCGGCAGAGGTGGTGGTGCGACCGTTATGCATCGAGCGCGACGATTCTCGCGAAACGGGCCATAACTGTCGGTAGAATTCACAACTTAGAATAGTTATTACTCATGCTTAACGTCTAAGCCATTGATTCTATTACACCCGTATAAGTTGGCATAAACCTTGCATAGTGCATTTCAAAGGCGTTTTTAAAAAAGGCAGATGCACGAACCAGTCAAGGAGAGAGGGAAATGACATTTCCACGCACCTTCGTGACCGCCCTTGTGTTCGCCGGCCTCGCCACGACGGCTGTGGCGGCGCCGATATTCACCACACCGACGGGCCTCACGGCTGGCGAACAGTACCGCCTTGCCTTCGTCACCAGTACGACCCGGGATGCGACATCCACCGATATCGCCGACTACAACGCCTTTGTGACTGCGGCGGCGGAAGCGGTGACCGCGCTAGACGATCTCGGCACAACCTGGAAAGTCATCGGCTCGACCGCCACCGTTGATGCCCGCGACAATACATCGACGGCCCCTTCGGACGGCGCCGGCGTCGCCATCTATCTTCTTGACGGCACGACAAAGATTGCCGACGACAATGCCGACCTTTGGGACGGGACCATAGATAATTTTCTCAACTTCTCGGAAACAGGCACCGCCGGCATTGCCGCTGACGTATTCACTGGCACCAAATTGACGGGTGAAAATGTCGGCTGGGGCCAAACGCTCGGGGGTGCTAATCCATTGGGGATTAGGACCGGCCGTACCACCGCCACCAACCTTTCTTGGGTATACCATACATTAAAATCGAAAACGGATGACCTCCACTTCTACGCGCTTTCCGGCATTCTGACGGCTGCGCCCGCCACCGCCGCTCCCGAACCAGCGACCCTAACCCTGTTCGGCCTGGGGCTGCTGAGCCTGACCACCGGAAGCTTGTTGCCGTGCGCGTCGGCGCCAACCTCATAGACTTCCGAAATGAACAATTTTGCCATCGTCCTACGCTCCTGCTCGCCGATCGCGCGCAAAGAAAAAGCCCCGTGCGGTCGGCCGACCACAGGAGCCCATCAAACCCACGGATCCCATACCCATGAATTCCAAGTCTGGGGAATTTATCGTATAGCAATTTCAATTGCAAGAAAAATCTTCGGCCGCCGTAGATCTTCCGAAATAGTCGGTTTCGTGCCCCTTAGGCCTTTAGAATCTACCAATTTTGAGTTTGCTGATAGGTGGAAACAAGTTACCCGGAGCAATCGATCATGTCATTTTGCAGATATCGGTGATATAATTCCATATCGTTAGAAATAATTTCGTGGCAGGCTGCGGGCATGTCCGTATGGCATGAGAGATTGAAGACGGCGATGGACCGCAACGGCTGGCGGCCCGGCGAACTGTCCGTTCGCTCCCAGGTACCTGTGGAGCGGATCTACAAATACCTCCAGGGCGCCGTCTCGCAACCGCGCGGCGATATGGTGAACCGCCTGGCCGATGCCTTGGGCGTCCCCTCGTTGTGGCTGCAACACGGCATCGATCAGCCAATCCTCGATGCCAGGGGCGCTCGGCGGCTGGTCGCGGCGGAGACCGCGGGACCGCCGGGGCGGGTGCTCGACCTGCCGATCCTCGGCCACGCCGAAGCGGGCGAGGATGGCACTTTCCTGGACAACGGCGCGGTCAACGGCTTCGCCGGCCGGCCGGCCAATCTTCGAGGCGTGGACAACGCCTACGCCCTGATCGTGCACAACGAGTCCATGCTGCCGCGCTACGAGCCGCGCGAGATGGTCGAGATCGACCCGAACATTCCAGTGCGCGCCGGCGACTATGTGGTCCTGCAAACCACCGATGGCAGAGCCTTCATCAAGTTGCTGCGGCGGCGGACCGAAGAGGCGGTGTTCCTGGAACAGTACAATCCGCCGAAGGAACTGCGCTTCGCGGCGGCCGACGTCGCCGCCCTGCATCTGATCGTCGGCGCCCACCGGGTCTATCGCTGATCCCGCCAACACCAGCACGGCAGTACTTGAAGCCGAGCGCGCCGACGATCATATCTGGAGTTGGAGATTTCAACCAATGCAATGTGCCTTGTCCGATAACAAACAATTTTTCCTTGTTTTCGCCGTATTTGCATGTTCGAGTCGCCCAGTCGCCGGAGCGTATGGGAGTTGTCGATGCGCAACCGGAACGACGGAACCTATGTCATGGACGCCGACTACATGGAGCCCAGATTCCACCCTGGGGAAATCCTGCGGATCGATCTGACCCGGACGCCTAGGATAGGCGACTACGTGGTCGTCAAAACCGTGGCAGGCAGCCGGGCCGGCCGGTTGCTGGAGTCGACCGGCGAATGGATTTCCCTGTCCGAGCTGAAGCCGCCCCGAACCCGCCGCCACATCAGGGCGGACTGCCGGGCGATGTATCTGATTTCAGGGTTTTCCCGGCCGATCCACCTCTGACCACCGAACGGGATCGAAATCAACG
>JASLMH010000062.1 GCA_030746635.1 Alphaproteobacteria bacterium
CCGGACGAACCGACACGGCCCATGAAACAGGTCAATATCAGGGACCATTGGTATTAGGCGATCATGGCCAGGACCCGCAGCACCGCAAGCGCTTCCGCCAATATCTGGCCCGGCTTCGTCGACGCCCTGGCGACCTTGCTGTTGGTGATCATTTTCCTGCTGGTGCTGTTCGTGCTGGCCCAGGTGTTGCTGACACAGGCCATTTCCGGCAAGGACGAGGCCTTGGACCGGCTGAACCGCCAAGTCAACGAACTGGCGGATCTGCTCGACCTGGAACGCCAGGCCAACGCGAATTTGCGCCTGAACATCGCGCAGTTGTCATCGTCCCTGCAGACCACGGTGGCGGCGCGGGACGAGTTGCAGGTCGCCATGCGGCAAATGCTGGCCAGGGCCGAGCAGGCGGAGCAGGCGCTGGCGGCGGCGCAATCGAAGATCTCGGCGAACCGGGAAACCATGGAACGCCGGCTGCTGGAGATGGAAAGCCTGCGCCGCGACATCCAGGCCCTGCGGACCCTGCGCGGCAAACTGGAAACCCAGGTCGCCGAACTGGCCGGCCAACTACAAGCCAGCAAGGAACGTGCCGCCGAACTAGCCGACGAGGTGAAGGCCGGCAAGACCCGCATCACCGAACTATCGGACGAGGTTCAGGCCAGCAAGAGCCGCATCACCGAACTATCCGACGAGGTGCGGGCACAGTTGGCCCGGATCGGCGCCCTGCGCGACCGCGGCAAACAACTGGAGGCCGAACTGGCCAGCGAAAAGGAACGCACATTGCTGGCCCAGCGCGAGATCGAGAGGCGCAAGATCGAACTGTCCGAATTGCTCGACCTCTACACCCGGCTGGAGGAGGACTACAAGGCGGAACAGCAATTAAGCAAAGGCCAGATATCGCGGGTCGGCCTGCTCAATCAGCAAGTGCTGCTGCTGCGGCGCGAAATCGAACGCCTCAACGCCGCCCTGGAGGCCGCCGAACTGGGGGATCAGGAAAGCCAGGCCGTGATCGTCGACCTGCAGAAAAAGCTGAACCGGGCGCTGATCAGCAAGGTCGAGGAACTGGCCCGCTATCGCTCGGACTTCTTCGGCCGGCTGCGCGAGGTCCTGGGCCAGCGGCGGGGCATCCGCATCGTCGGCGACCGCTTCGTCTTTCAGTCCGAGGTCCTGTTCGGTTCCGGTTCGGCCAGCCTGGAATCCGAAGGCCAGAGTCAGATCGGACGACTGGCGGCGACCCTGATCGACATCGCGCGCGACATCCCGCCGGAGATCGACTGGGTGCTGCGGGTCGACGGCCATACCGATATGGTACCGATCAACACGCCGCAGTTCCCCTCGAACTGGGAGCTCTCGGCGGCCCGGGCGATATCGGTGGTGAAGTACCTGATCGAACAGGGCGTCCCGGCCAGCCGCCTGGCCGCCACCGGCTTCGGCGAATATCAGCCGATCGATCCCCGGCCCGGGGAAATCGGCAACCGGCGCAACCGGCGCATCGAATTCAAGCTGACGCAGCGCTAGGGGCGATGGCGGCCACCTCGGTGGCGAATTGCAGGGCGGCATAGCGGGCGTACAGGCCGCCCTGGCGGACCAGTTCGTCGTGACTGCCGGTTTCCACCACCCGGCCGTGGTCCATCACGACGATGCGATCCGCCTTCAGCACGGTGGCCAGGCGATGGGCGATGACGATGGTCGTACGGTCGGCCATCAACCCCTCCAGCGCCGCCTGCACCATCCGCTCGGATTCCGCATCCAGCGAACTGGTCGCCTCGTCCAGCAGCAGGATCGGCGGGTTGCGCAGGATTGCCCGGGCGATCGCCAGGCGCTGGCGCTGGCCACCGGACAGGCGGACGCCGCGCTCGCCAAGATAGGTCGCGAAGCCCTCCGGCAGGGCATCGACGAATTCGCTGACGTTGGCGGCGTCGGCCGCCGCGCGGATCTCCCCGTCGTCGGCAGCGGGCCGACCGTAGCGGATGTTCTCGGCCACGTCGGCGGCGAATACCACCGGATCCTGCGGCACCAGTCCCATGCGCGACCGCGCCTCGCCCGGATCGGCCTGCATCAAATCGACGCCATCGAGCAGCACCTGTCCGCCCTGCGGGTCGTAGAAACGCAGCAACAGTTGGAAGACGGTGGTCTTGCCCGCGCCCGAGGGCCCGACCACGGCGACGGTCTCGCCCGGCGCCACGTCCAGGTTGAAACCGTCCAGGGCCGGCAGATCGGGCCGCGAGGGATACTGGAAGGTGACGTCGCGGAACGACACCCGGCCCGCGGCGTCGGCCGGCAACGGCGTCGGCTCGGCCGGGGCGCTGATGTCCGGTTCGGTGTCCAGCAACTCGGCCAGCCGTTCGACGGCGCCGGCGGCGCGCTGCAATTCGCCATAAACTTCCGACAGGGCGCCCAGGGCGCCGGCGACGATGATGGCGTAAAACACGAAGGCGGCGATCTGTCCGCCGCTCATGTCGCCGGCGATGACGTCCTTGGCGCCGACCCAGACCACCGCGTCGACCGCGCCGAACACCAGCAGCATCACCAGGGCGGTCAGCCAAGCCCGCGCCTTGGTCCGCCGCACCGCGGTTTCGAAGGCATCCTCGGTGACCTCGGCGAAGCGCAGCCGGTCGATGGTTTCATGGCAGAACGCCTGCACCACCTGAATGGCGGTCAGGCTTTCGCCGGCGTAACTGGAGATATCGGCCACCCGATCCTGGCTGTCCCGCGACAGCCGGCGCACCCGCCGGCCGAACACCATGATCGGCAGGATCACCACCGGCAGCAGGATGAACACCAGGCCGGTCAGCTTCGGGCTGGAGATCAGCAGCAACACGCTGCCGCCCAGGAACATCAACAGGTTGCGCAGGGCGATCGAGGCGGACGAGCCGACCACCGTCTGGATCAGGGTGGTATCGGCGGTCAATCGCGACAGCACCTCGCCGGTCCGCATGGTTTCGAAGAAGGCCGGGCTGAGGCTGATGACATGGCCATAGACCGCCTTGCGCAGATCGGCGATCACCCGCTCGCCGAGCCAGGTGACCAGGTAGTAGCGCCCGAAGGTGGCCGCCGCGAGGACCGCGACCACGCCCAACAGGGCCAGGAAGTACTGATCGATGAAGACCGCGTCGTCGCCGAACCCGTGGTCGATCACCCGGCGGATCGCCTGGCCGATCGCCAACACCGAGCCGGCGGCCACCACCAGCGCGGCAACGGCGCCGACCACCATCCATTTGTACGGCGCGATGAACGGCAAGATACGGCGCAGGCCGCCGACGTTGCGCCGCGTCTCCCGTTCGCTTTCGGGGCCGAGTCCTCTCAACCGCTGCTTCCTTGTCACCGGCGGTGAATGGGCCTGCGCCGCGACGGCGTCGGGGCGCACCGGGGTATAGCAACTGCGCCATCACGGCACAACAAGCGGACGCTTGCGCCGGGCCTTGGACTTGGCTATACAGCCCCCGGCATTCGCGGAGCGCCGAGATGAAGAAAGACATTCACCCCGACTACCATGAGATCACCGTCGTCATGACGGACGGCACCGAATTCAAGACCCGCTCGACCTATGGCGAGCCCGGCGCCGTGCTCAAACTGGATATCGACCCCAGCACCCATCCGGCCTGGACGGGCGGCCCGCAACGCGTTCTCGACACCGGTCGCGTCGCCAAATTCCGCAATAAGTTCAAAGACTTCGGCCTCGACTAACGAGGCCACCAGCGGCCGACTTCGGGCCGCTACATCCGATCCAGCAGCACTGAACGGGCTTCCCTGAGAGTGTTCAGGCGATGGCCGGACACGGTCGCGGCCGAGGCATCCGCCGGCTCGCGTTCCAGCTTGCCGATGGCCCGCAGAAGTTCGGCCAGTTCCGCCTTGCGTTGGCCGCGGGTCAGCTCGCCGGCCGCCAGCGCGCCGGTCAGCTGCCGGTCCCGGGTCACCAGCATGCGGTAGATATCCGGCCGCGGCGAATAGGGCGCGAGGAAGGCCGCGATGCCGTCGTAAAGGCATTCCCGCCAGGCCAGCTCGTGTGCGCCCAGGGCGTCGTCGGGCCGGCGCCCATCACTCGGATCATAGTCATGGCTGCGGCTGCATTCGTCCAGGTGCGCGGCCAGGGCCAAGGCGGAATCCGCCGGATCCGGCGCGCCCTCGCAGCCGGCCAGCAGCATCACCCCGATGATCATAGCTATCCTGCGCATCGCCTTCCCGTAACCCGGCGCGGGCAATCATCGAGGCCCATTCGCGGATCAAGGGCTAGTCTGCCTGCTCCGTCGGTAGATGCAAGTGATCGGAAGGGCCAACCGACGCCTCAGGATATGTCGGCGGCCACCATCTCATCGAGGCGGGCAATGCGCTGGAACAGCCGCTCGCTGCGGCGCAGCAAATCGCACAGATAGGGTGGCAGGGCCTCGGGGTCGACCGGCGGTTCGCCAAGGCAGACATCCTGGGCGCCCAGGCGCCAGGCCTCCTCGCGCAGCTCCTCGCGGCTCAATTCGCCCTGATGCACCGCCCGCTGCGCCAGCAGCCAGGCGACGATGTTGGTCAACCGCGCGGTCAGGCGCATGGTTTCGACCGCGAAATGCAGGCCGACCGCCGGTTCCAGACTCCGCGAATCCTCATCGCCGTAGTCGCGCAAATAGTCCCGCGCCTCACGGGTCAGCGCCATGGCCTCGTCAAATGTGCGACTGAAGAAGGCCGTCGGCCGATTGCTCGCGGGAAGACCCACGTTGCTGCCACTCATGCCGGGATGATGGCGCAGAACAATTAATAATTTCAATGCGCCTTCGCCTTGAATAGCGGGGCGCAAATTCCCAGATATTTGACGTCCGGATGCCGAATGTGGGTCCGGACGCAACGCCGACCCGGCCGCCTGGCGGCGGGTCTTGGAAAAGCTGGTATTGCTTCGAAAGGAGGGTATCACGCGATGCGTAGATACGACCTGACACCACTATTGCGCTCTTCCGTCGGATTCGACCGGTTCGACCGACTCTTCGACTCGGCCAACCGGCAAGAGGGAACGGGCAACTCATATCCCCCCTACAACATCGAGAAATCGGACGACGACTACCGCATCACCATGGCGGTGGCCGGCTTCACGGACGCCGATATCGAACTCACGGTCAAGGACAACACCTTGGTCGTGCAGGGCAACCCCCTGGCCGAGCGAGAAGGCGTGAACTACCTGCACCACGGCATCGCCGGACGCGGTTTCGAGCGCCGGTTCGAATTGGCGGAAAACGTCAAGGTGGTCGGCGCGCGGCTGGAGAACGGCATGCTGCACGTCGATTTGGTGCGCGAGACACCCGAACACATGAAGCCCCGTCGGATCGAGATCAATTCGGCCGCGGCCTGATCGCGGCGGACGAAGGAGGGAAACATGACCAACAAGGAACTGACCAGAAAAGCCACCCGGCCGGCGCCGGCCGGCCTGTTCGATTGGCCCGGCGGTCATTTCGGCGGCCTGCAGCAGCGGATGAACCGGCTGTTCGACGACTTCCATGGCGATTTCGGCGGCTTCGCGCCGAGCGAGCGCCTGTCCGAACTGTCGCCCAGGATCGATGTCGAGGAAAAACCCGAGGCCTACCTGATTTCGGCCGAATTGCCGGGCGCCGAAGAAGACGATATCGAGATCAAGGTCGCCGAGAACATGTTGACCATCCAGGGCGAAAAGAAGACGTCCGAGGAACGCGAAGAGAACAACATGCACCTCACCGAGCGATCCTACGGCAGCTTCCGGCGCAGCTTCCGCCTGCCGCCCGACACCGATACCGAGAAGATCAGCGCCAGCTTCGACAAGGGCGTGTTGCACCTAACCGTGCCGAAGCCCGAGGAGAAGGCCAACCCGGTCAAGAAGATCGCGATCTCCGGGTCCTAGAACGACCCTAACGCCGATCGACGGGGCCCGCCGCCAAGCGCTGCGGGCCCCTTTTTCTTGCGGCAGCGGTGCGTCGAAACCCGGCGTTTCAGGCTTTGTTCATCATGTCGTGACAGGATTTTCGCCAAAAGTTGATGCCGATTTGAACGTCTGCGGCACCATTTCGAACCTATTTGTTTGTCAATGGCGGGCCGTAGGGGCCGGTCCGCCGGAACATTGCGAGAGACCGGAGATGGGGGACATATCGACGCGTTCGCCCGAACGGAGGCGTTGGAAGGCCGGGGCTCGGCGCGATTGGACATGATGCCATGAACCCCGCCTGGCGCGGTATCCGTCGCTATCTGAAGGACGTCGTGGCCTGCCGGCTGTGCCGGAACGTCGCGCTTTTGGTGCTGTTCAGCATCCTGATCATCGAAGGCGCCATCCTGGTGCCGTCATACCGCAATTACGAACGCGATCTTCTAAAGCGCCTGGATCATGTCGGCGGCGCCATCGTCGCCGCCGGCCTGCGCGGTCAAGGCCACGCCGACGGCCGTCGTCTGCTGCTGGCCGGCCGGCTGGTGCTCAACGCCGAGGAAATTCAGGGCGGCGCGATCTACGATGCCGGCGGGGCGTTGCTCGGCAGCTTCGGCAGGCCGCCGCGATTGACGCCGGTGGACGGTCCGCGCAATCGGCGCGACGCCGACGGCGACAGCTATGAAGTGGTCTATTCGGCCGATCGGCTGGGCGTGCCGCTGACCGTCGTCGCCAACCTGCGGGCCGGCTGGATCGGCGACGAGTTGGACGCCTTTTTGTTGCGCATCGTCGGCCTGGTCATGCTGATAACCGCCTTCGTCACCGCCGCGACGATGGCGGTGATCGGTCACTTCGTCCTATCGCCGCTGCTCAACCTGCGCGACCATCTGAAAGCCGCCGCCGCCGACCCGGAGAATCCCCACCGCTTCGTCGTCGCCAGCGAACGGCGGGATGAGTTGGGCGAGGTGATCGGGCAGTTCAACGGCCTCCTCCACCACGTATCGGCGGCCCACCGCTCGACCCGCGAGCGCCTGGCGGCGATGGTCGACAACAGCATCAACGCCGTCTTCGCCGCCGAGGCGGAAGACGGCCTGGTCTATGCCAATCGGGCCGCCCTCTCGCTGGCCAAAGTGGCCAGCCTGGAGGAGATGCAGCGGACCGGATTTCCCCGGGTTACCGGCAATGGCGGAGAAGATCGGTCGTTGGCCGACTATCTGTGCAACGCGCCCGACCCCGGCGAGATCGAATTGCTGGATACCGAGGGCAAACGGACGATCTGCCTGGCCAGCGTCAATCGCCTGCCGAGCCGAGGCGGCCGGCCGGCCCTGTACTATGCCTCGGTGATCGACATCACCCACCGGCGCGAAAGCGAACAGGCATTGCACATGGCCATGCGGCAATCGGATATCGCCAACCGGGCGAAAACCGAGTTCCTCGCCAACATGAGCCACGAGTTGCGGACGCCGCTGAACGCCGTCATCGGTTTCGCGGAGATCTTGCACGACGAAATGCTGGGGCCGATGGGCACCGAAGCCTATGTCGAATACGCCCGGGATATTCGACACAGCGCCGAAAATCTGCTGGCGATCCTGAACGATATCCTGGATCTCTCGCGCATCGATGCCGACATCACGGCGCTGTCCGAGGCACCGGCCGATATCGATCAATTGGTCCGGGATTGCGTCGTCATCGCGCAAGGCAGGGTGGACAGCGGCAGCGCCGCGATCAGCGTCGAAATCGCCAGCGATCTGCCGCCCTTGATCTGCGACCAGCGCCTGTTGAAGCAGGTCTTCCTCAATCTCCTGGGCAACGCCCTGAAGTTCACTCCCGACGACGGTGCGGTCGAGATCACCGCCGGCGAGGCGGCGGCGGGGCGGCTATGGGTGGCGATCCGGGACACTGGCGCCGGCATCCCGGCCGAACGCATGGAGGAAATCCTCGAACCCTTCGGACAACTGGCGGCGAGCTACACCCGCGTTCACGACGGCCCCGGCCTGGGCCTGCCGCTGGCCAGGAAAATCTGCGAATTGCATGGCGCCGAATTCGCCATCGACAGCACGCCGGGGACCGGCACCACCGTCACCGTGACCTTCCCGGCCGATCGTCTGCTGACCGCGATAGCGGACAAGGCGCTGGAACGGGGCGTGGCGGAGTGATACCGATGTCGGTGACGACAAATGGGGAGACTGCCGGTGTTTATCGCGATGAACAGGTTCCGCATCCGCAAGGGTGAGGAGAGCGCTTTCGAGACGCTGTGGCGCGAGCGCGACTCGCACCTGGACGAAGTCCCCGGCTTCGTCGAATTCCAACTGCTGCGCGGACTGGAAGCGGACGATCACACCCTCTATGCCTCCCATACGGTCTGGCGGTCCGCCGCGCATTTCGAGGATTGGACCCGCTCCGAGGCCTTCCGCAGGGCCCATGCCGGCGCCGGCGGCAAACGGGATATCTATCTCGGCCCGCCGCAATTCGAAGGCTTCGAGGCGGTGCAGTCCACGCGGACCCTCGACTGAATCCGCCGTCCCTCATTTGCCGAAATGTGCGGCCAGGGTGTAGCAGGCCTGCACCAGGATGCCGGTGGCGGCCATCGGATTCAGCGACCGGCCATCGCCAAACTGGCAGCGTTCGGCGTGCTGCTTGATGGTCATGCCCATGCCCAGGATGTCCCAGACCGCCGAAGCGCCCGGCGTGCCGACCCCGCCAAGCGCCTCCAGCGCCGCCCAAACCCGGTCCCGGGCCGCCAACACCCGGTGCGGCTCGGCCCGCGGCGGCCCCGAGCGGTGGGAACGATCGATCGGCGCGCTGACGTCGCGGGCCGCCACGCCGGTCAGGTGGGCGACCTCGAAATTGCGCTCGAAATCCCGGGCCGCCTCGGCCGCCCGGCCGTCGATGCGACCGCGCCGCATCAGGGCATCGACCACGTCGATCGCCCGCATCGGGTAGGCGACCCGGCCGTCCGCATCGGCGATCGTCCCCTCGCTACGGGACACCGCCGGGGCGGCCTCGCCCAGCGGGTGATGGCGCGCCCGCCAGTCCAGGGCGTCGGTACGGCCGGGCGCGTTCAAGTTGGACCTGTCGCGGCGGCGGCGGTTGCCGCGCTTGCGTCCCCTGCCCTTGCCGTCGGCGGCGCCGGACCCGGCCATCATTCTCCCTGCCGCCGTTTGCCGTAGAGGCGGCTGCCGAGTTGTTTCAGCAACTCGCGCTCCGGCCAGGTCAGCCCGGCATGGTCGATCGGCACCGCGAAGATGCGGGTCTCATGCCAACCTTCCCGCATCACCCGTTCCGGTGGCCGGCGCGGGCCGCCACGATCGAGGCTGCTGCGCGGCGGCCGCGGGCCATCGCCGGCCCCGGGCCGATCCGACATCGTCGCCGCCGGCTTGTCCTTCATCCCGGACCCTCCTCCGGCCATTGCCGGCTGCGGTCATGATGATGCGGGCAATAGGACGAGCCGGGGCGGCGTGATCCCTGGCAATAGCGCCAGCCGGGCCGGTCGACGTCGCCCATGATCCAGCGGCAGCCGCGCGGCTCCTGCTCCGGCGTGCGGGGAAACGACGGCACCGACGGCGGCAGACCGGCCTGCCTGGCGGCAATGGTTCCTTCCAGGACGATCAATACCGCCGCCTCGGCCGCCGTCGGCGGTGTCGGCCGGGGTGACGGTTCGGGCAGGCTCAGGCTGATTTCGGGCATGGCGACTAAATATACATACTCGTATAATTTGTCAAGAAAAATGCGTAATCACGTTTGCCTTTCTATGCGTATGGGTATATCAATGACGACATGGTTGATTGGGCCGACATCATCCGGCGGCTGCGCAGCGAGCGGCAGCAGACCCAGATGCAGTTCGCATCCTCCCTGGGCACCACCCAGGCGACGGTATCGCGCTGGGAAAGCGGCAAGCAGCGTCCCGACCGGGAGCAAACCCAGGCCATCGCCGCCCTCTCCGGCCGGGCCCTGGAGGAATTGGTGGCCGCCCCGGGCGGGCCGGCCGAGGTGCTAGGCGAAACACCGTCGCCGCCCGTCGGCGAGACCGGCGAGCCGCGCGGCCTGGTTCACGATCTGCCGATCCTGGGCCATGCCGAGGCGGGCGCGGACGGCACTTTCCTGGATAACGGGGCGATCACCGGCTATGCCGGCCGACCCAGCTGCCTCGAAGGGGTCAACGGCGCCTACGCCCTGATCGTCCATAACGAATCCATGCTGCCCCGGTACGAGCCGCGCGAGATCGTCGAGGTCGACCCGAGCATCCCGGTACAGCCGGGCGACTATGTGGTGCTGCAGACCACCGACGACAGGGCCTTCATCAAGCGCCTGGTCCGGCGCACCGATCGCGCGGTGATCCTGGAGCAATACAATCCGGCCAGGGAAATCCACTTCCCGCCCGAGCAGATCCGGGCCCTGCACCTGATCGTCGGCGCTCACCGGGTATTCCGCTAGGACTGGCGATTCGCCGGATCATGGCGTATCCGGCCGTGATCCGATACGCAATCGAATTGGTTCTTGCCTAATTTTATACGTATGCGTATGCTATGCCAGCCCGACGCTGCACGGAGATGGCCAATGGCATTCGACGCTTCCGGATTGATCTGCCTGGCCGGCAACACCAATCATTCGCTTTGGGCCTACGCCACCCGGGATCGACCCGAGGAGGTGATCAGACCCGGCTATCTGCCCGACGACCGGCGGCGAAACTTCATGCTGCCGGGCGAGGTCATCACCGTCACCTGCCTGCCGGCGCCCGAGGGGCGGCGGCGGGCCCGCAATCCCATCGCCGTGTTCCAGGCCACCACCGCCCGCACCATGGGCGGCGTCTGGCTGCTGCTGCCGCTATCTGCCATCGCCTGGCCCGAGGCGGCGGTCTCGCACTACTACGCGACGACCCAGCACGGCCCGGGCGATGGAGGGGAGGCCATCGAGGCGAAAGCCTGAAGCGCGGGGCTACCTATCGGGACGCTTGCCGAAGGGCCCGGGCTCTGGAAGGATCGGGGCCGATTCCGGCCGCCATCGCCGCCTTGGTTTTGGCGTCCCGGCATCGCGTGTCAGATCAGCAACCAGGTGTCGCGTGCCGCCGGCCCAAGATCCATCCGAGGACAAACACGACGTACTGCGCCGGGTGTTCGGTTTCGAGGCCTTTCGCCCCGGCCAGGAAGCCATCATCGATACCTTGCTGGCGGGACGAAACGTCCTGGCGGTGATGCCCACGGGATCGGGCAAATCCCTGTGCTTCCAACTGCCGGCCCTGGTCGAGGACGGCCTGACGGTGGTGGTTTCGCCGCTGGTGGCGCTGATGCGGGACCAGGTATCGGCCCTGCGTCTGGCCGGCATCGCGGCCGAGACCATCAATTCGTCGCGGGATAGGCCCGACAACGTCGCCGCCTGGCGGCGGGTCGCGGCGGGCCAGGTCCGGCTTTTGTACATGGCGCCGGAACGGCTGATGACCGAACGCATGCTGGCCGCCCTGGGCCGCCTGCCGATCCGGCAGATCGTCGTCGACGAAGCCCATTGCATATCCCAATGGGGGCCCGCCTTCCGGCCGGAATACGAGGACCTCTCCCGCCTGCCATCGCTTTTTCCGGGCCTGCCGATGGCCGCCTTCACCGCCACGGCGGACGAAATCACCCGCCGGGAGATCGCCGACAAGCTGTTCGCCGGCGCCGCCGACATTTTCGTTCACGGCTTCGATCGGCCGAATATCCGGCTGGCGGCGGAAGCCAAGCGCGATTGGCGGCGGCAATTACTCGACTTTGTCGCCGAGCATCCCGGCGACAGCGGCATCGTCTATTGCCTGTCCCGCAAGAAGACCGAGGCCACGGCCGAACTGCTCCGCCAGCATGGCGTTCGGGCCCTGCCCTACCACGCCGGCATGGCCAAGGAAGACCGCGAGGCCAACCAGAATACCTTCATGACCGAGGCCGGTGTGGTGGTGGTGGCGACCATCGCCTTCGGCATGGGCATCGACAAGCCCGACGTGCGCTTCGTCGTCCACACCGACCTGCCCGGCAGTATCGAGACCTATTACCAGGAGTTCGGCCGGGCCGGGCGCGATGGCCTGCCGGCGCGGGCGCTGCTCCTCCACGGTCTCGACGATATCCGCATGCGGCGGCTGTTCGTCGAGGAGCAACAGGGCGACGAAGACCACAAGCGGCGCGAACACAAGCGGCTGGATGCCCTGATCGCCTATTGCGAGGCCGCCAGTTGCCGCCGCGTCATGCTGTTGCGCTATTTCGGCGAGACGGTGGCGCCTTGCGGCAATTGCGATGTCTGCCTGGAGCCGCCGGAACTGGTCGAGGGCACGGAGGAGGCCCGCCATGCCCTGGCCGCGGTCCGGGATACCGGCCAGCGCTTCGGCGCGGCCCATATCGTCGATGTGCTGCGCGGCGCGGACACGGCGAAGATCGCCAAATTCGCCCACGAGCGGTTGCCGGCCTACGGCGCCGGTGCCGAATGGCCGAAGGCGCAATGGCATTCGGTGATCCGACAGTTGGTGGCGGCGAACCATTTGGTGCTGGATATCCAGGGTCACGGCGGCCTGAGCCTGACCAGCGGCGGCCACGAGCTTTTGGCCGGGCAGGGCGGCTTCCGCTACCGCCAGGATGAATGGCGGCGGAAGAAACAGCCCGCCCGGACGGCGGCGGCGGCGCCACCGGAGGCGGAACTCGACCCGGCCGAGACGTCGTTGCTGATGGCGTTGAAGGAATTGCGCCGGCGCCTGGCCGGCGAGCGCGGCGTGCCGGCCTATGTGGTGTTCCACGACCGCTCGCTGGCCGACATGGCCCGGCGCCGGCCCCAATCCGTCGCCGACTTCGGGCAGATCCACGGCGTCGGCGAGGCCAAGTCCCGCGACTTCGCCGAGGTCTTCCTGGCCGCCATCGCCGAACACGCCGACTGACGCCGGGCGCCGGTCAGTCCAGGCGGCGGCCGTTTTCGGGATCGAACAGGTGCAGGTGCTCCGAGGTCACCCGCAATGGCACCACGTCGCCCATCTTGGCCGTGACCACGCCCTGCAGGCGCACCGTCAGGTCGTTCCTGTCATCACCGAAGTGGCCATGGATCAGGGTGTCGGCGCCGAGATGTTCGATCAGGCTGACCTGCAGATGGGCCGCGCCGCCGTCCTCGCCGCTGATCTCGAAATGCTCGGGCCGCACGCCCAGGGTGACGGCCCGACCGGCATGGCCGCCGCCGCCATTGTCGCGCGCCCAGCTTTCGCCGTCCGACAGCACCACCGCCCGGCCATCGTCGGCGACCCTGGCGGCCAGGAAATTCATCGACGGCGAGCCGATGAAGCCGGCGACGAAGGTGGTGGCCGGCCGTTCGTACAGCTCGATCGGGGTGCCGAGCTGTTCCATGTTACCCTCGTTCAGCACCATCAGGCGATGGCCCAGGGTCATCGCCTCGACCTGGTCGTGGGTGACGTAGATCGAGGTGATGTTCAGTTCCGCGTGCAGCCGCTTGATCTCGATGCGCATCTGCACCCGCAGCTTGGCGTCCAGGTTCGACAGCGGCTCGTCGAACAGGAACACCGCCGGCTCCCGGACGATGGCGCGGCCCATCGCCACCCGCTGCCGCTGGCCACCGGAAAGCTGATTGGGCCGGCGATCGAGCAGGCCGTCCAGTTCGAGGATCCGGGCCGCCTCGCGTACCCGGGATTCGATGTCGGGCTTCGACATGCCGCGATTGCGCAAGCCATAGGCCATGTTGTTGTAGCAGGTCATGTGCGGGTACAGGGCGTAGTTCTGGAACACCATGGCGATATCCCGTTCCATCGGCTCCAGGTCGTTGACGACGCGGTCACCGATGCTGATCTCGCCGCCGGAAATGGTCTCCAGGCCGGCGACCATGCGCAGCAGGGTCGACTTGCCGCAGCCCGAGGGGCCGACCAGAACCAGGAATTCGCCGTCGGCGACATCCACGTCGATACCGTGAATGGCCTTGAAGCCGTTCGGGTAGACCTTCTCCACGTCTTGCAAATGAACACCAGCCATGGGCCTCTCCCGCGCGTTACTTTTCGGTCTCGACCAGACCCTTGACGAAGAGCTTCTGCATGGTCACCACGACGATCACCGGCGGCAACATGGCAAGCATCGTCGTCGCCATGACCAGATGCCAGACCGGCCGGGATTCAGATACGTTGACCATGCGCTGGATGCCCATGACCACGGTGTAAAAACTTTCCTCGGTGGTCACCAACAGCGGCCAGAGATACTGGTTCCAGCCGTAGATGAAGAGAATGACAAACAACGCGGCAATGTTGGTCCGCGACAACGGCAGCAGGATATCCTTGAAAAACTTCAGCGGCCCGGCGCCATCGATGCGCGCCGCCTCGGTCAACTCCTCGGGCACGGTCAGGAAAAACTGCCGGAACAGGAAAGTGGCGGTGGCCGAAGCGATCAGGGGCAGCGACAGACCGGCATAGGTGTTCAGCAGACCGAGATCGGCCGCCACCTTGAAGGTCGGCAGGATGCGCACTTCGACCGGCAGCATCAGGGTGATGAAGATGATCCAGAAGCAGGTCATGCGGAAGGGAAAGCTGAAATAGACCACCGCGTAGGCCGCGATCAGGGATATGGCGATCTTGCCGATGGTGATCGACAGGGCCATGACCAGGCTGTTGAACATCATCGTGCCCACGGGCACGCCGCCAGCGGCCTGGATACCGGCACCCAACACCGTGGAATAGTTCTCGAAAAACTGGTCGCCCGGCCACATTGGGATCGGCTGGGTCAGAAGCGCTTCCATCGGGTGGGTCGAGGCGACAAAAGCAATCCAGATCGGCAGCATGATCATCGCCAGGCAGATAATGACGATGACGTGCGAGGCGAAGGTGAGATAGGGGCGGTTTTCGACCATCAGTATTCCACCTTCCGTTCGATATAACGGAACTGGACCACGGTCAGGCCGATGACGATGATCATCAGGATCACCGATTGGGCGGCCGAGCCGCCCAGATCGAGGCCGATGAAGCCATCGTTGTAGACCTTGTAAACCAGGATCGTGGTGGCCTGGAACGGCCCGCCCTCGGTGGTCGCGTGGATGATGCCGAAGGTATTGAAGAACGCGAAGACGCTGTTGACCACCAACAGGAAGAAGGTGGTGGGCGACAACAGCGGGAAGACGATGGTCCAGAAGCGTTTGAAGGGCGTCGCGCCGTCGATCGCCGCGGCTTCGATCAGGGAGCGCGGGATCGCCTGCAGGCCGGCCAGGAAGAACAGGAAGTTGTAGCTGATCTGGTTCCACGAGGCGGCGATGATCACCAGGATTAGGGCGTCGCCACCATCGAGATAATGGTTCCAGTCATAGCCCAGCTGGTGCAGCACGAAGGCGTTGATGCCGACCGTCGGATTGAACATGAAGAACCACAGGACACCGGCCACCGCCGGCGCCACCGCGTAGGGCCAGATCAACAAGGTTTTGTAGGCCATGGCGCCACGGATTACCCGGTCGGCCATCACCGCCAGCAGCAACGCCAAGCTCATCGACAACCCCGCCACGGAGACGCTGAAGACGATGGTGGTGCGGAACGAAGCCAGGTAGTGCTCGTCGGCGAACAGTTCGATGAAATTGTCGAGCCAGACGAATTCGCTGGCCAGGCCGAAGGCGTCCTCGACCAGGAAGGATTGATAGAGCGCCTGACTGGCCGGCCAAATGAAAAAAACGAACGTGATCAGAAGCTGTGGGCCGACCAGGGCAAAGGGCAGCCAGCGATGCCGAAAGACAACCCGTTTAATCACCACCAACCCCCGGGGTCATCAAGGCTCAGGCGGCCGACGGTCCAAGGACCGCCGGCCAGACCCGACTAGGAAGAGGTACCAATGCTCCCTAACTACCCTTATTGGCCTTTTGGAACTTGCGCAGCAGCACGTTGCCACGCTTGACCGCGTCGTCCAACCCCTTCTGGGCGGTCTTCTTGCCGGCCCAGATCGCTTCCATCTCCTCGTTGATGATGTCGCGAATCTGCACGAAACTGCCGAACCGGAGGCCCTTGGAATTCGGCGTCGGCTGGTTCAGGCTGAGCTGCTTGATGGCCGTGTCAGTGCCGGGGTTCTCGTTGTAGAAACCCTGCTTCTTGCTTAGCTCGTAGGCCGCCGTGGTAATCGGCACATAGCCGGTGAACTGATGCCAGTCGGCCTGTACCGCGGCCGAGGACATGTACTTGAAGAACTTGGCGACCCCGCCGTAGTCACCCTGATCGTGACCGCGCAGCACCCAAAGGGTGGCCCCGCCGATGATCGAGTTTTGCGGCGCCGAGGCCGAGCCGGTATCCAGCGGCAGCATGCTCTGCGCGAAGTCGAACTTCGCCTGCTTCTTGATCGAGGCGTAGTAGGCGGACGAGTTCATCCACATGGCGCATTCGCCGTTGGTGAACTTCGGCAGGCTTTCGCCGCGGCGACCACCGTATTCGAACACCTTGTCTTTGCTCCAATCGGCGATTTTCTGAAGCATGCCGGCGACCTTGGCGTTGTTGAAGGTGAACTCGGTGCCCAGGCCCTCGAATCCGTTGGCCATGGTGCCGATCGGCAGATTGTGCCAGGCGGAGAAGTTCTCCACCATCACCCAGGATTGCCAGCCGAAGGAGAAGCCGCATTTCATGCCGGACGCCAGCAGCTTCTTCGAGGCTGCGGCCATGTCATCCCAGGTCCTCGGCGCCTTGTCGATGCCGGCCTTCTTTAAGGCGTCCCGATTGTACCAAAGCACCGGCGTCGAGCTGTTGAAGGGTAGCGATAACAGCTTGTTGTCCACCGTGGTGTAGTAACTGATCACCGCCGGCAGATAGGCGCTCTGATCGAAAGCCGTGCCGGTATCCTTCATCAGTTGATGCACCGGGTAGACCGCGCCCTTGGCGGCCATCATGGTCGCCGTGCCGACCTCGAACACCTGCACGATGTGCGGCTGTTTCTTGGCCCGGAAGGCGGCGATCGCCGCCGTCATGGTCTCGGTGTAGTTGCCCTTGTAGACCGGCACCACCTTGTATTCCGATTGGGTGGCGTTGAAGCCGGCGGCGATTTCCTTCACCTTCTCGCCGAGGCGGCCGCCCATGGCGTGCCACCACTGGACTTCGGTCGCGGCCAGGGCGCTGCTCGCCGACATCGCTGCCAACGTGCCGGCCATCGCCAGGGCAATCGTCGTTGTTCGTTTCATGGTACTGACCTCCCGGTTTTGCGTCGCTACGAAGAATTCGTCCATGGAAACTCAGGTTTGTCTCGGTTTGACGACCTCGACTAGGTCAACCGAACTGGCATCCGCTGAGCGGGTCGGAAATCGCCACGCCTCGCCGCCCCGCGCAAGCGGACGCCAATACGAAGTGTCGGAGATTTCGCCGGCAGGCAAGGCGCATCGCCCCAATCGGGGCCATTTCGGAGCGGAGCCTCCGCCCAACGAATTTGCCGTACCTGCCTCCCATGGGGCAATGTTCCCGGCAATACCAAGCAGAGTCAAGGCAACTATTTTCGAAAACGAAAATTTTTCATGGCGCGAATGAAAGCTGTTGGGCAACGGCGGCGTTTGCGATAAACCAAGGGCAAGAAAACATGAGGGAGGTTCGGGGGCGAGCGGGCATGGCGAAACGACGCAACCGAGAGGCCAAGATTCTCGAACTGGTGCAACGCCACGGCTTCGTCACCATCGACGCCCTGGCCCGCGAGTTCGAGGTCACGCCGCAGACCGTGCGCCGGGACATCAACCACCTGGCCCAGCAATCGCAGGTCCGCCGCTATCACGGCGGTGCCGGCCTGCCGTCCAGCGTCGAGAACCTGTCCTATTCGACCCGCAAGATCCTCAACCACGCCGGCAAACAGCGGATCGCCCAATTGCTGGCCCGGCACATCCCCAACGACGCCTCGGTGTTCATCAATATCGGCACCACCAACGAGGAGGTGGCCAGGGCATTGCTGGATCACAGCGGCCTGCGGGTGATCACCAACAACCTGAACGTCGCCAATATCCTCGCCGGCCAGACCGGTTTCGAGGTGATCATCGCCGGCGGCCTGGTCCGCCACCGCGACCGCGGCGTGATCGGCGAGGCGACGCTGGACCTGATCAACCAGTTCAAGGTGGACGTCGGGGTGATCGGCATCAGCGGCATCGACGAGGACGGCGCGCTGTTGGAGTTCGACTACCGCGAGGTTCGCGTCGCCCAGGCGATCATCGCCAACTCCCGGCGCGTCTGCCTGGCCGTCGATTATTCCAAGTTCGGCCGCAACGCCATGGTCCGTCAGGGCAGCATCACCCAGGTCGATGCCTTCTTCACCGACCGGCCGCCGCCAGACGAAATCGTCAGGCTGCTGGAAGAACACGGCATCGAACTCCACGTCGCCGACTAGGCCGACGGGCAGGGACGGCAAGAACAGGTTCGGTTGCTTTTCGAAATAATTTTCATTTGTGAAAATTTTTCTTTCGGATTAGCGTTGTTGGCCAATTCCACGCCTTGCCTTGGGCCGTGGAACGTTAACGCGCGGGGGTTTAAATTGCCGGAGACCCAAACCTACGACTTGCTTGTCGTCGGGGGCGGCATCAACGGCGTCGGCATCGCCCGCGACGCCGCCGGCCGGGGGCTGCGGGTCGCCCTGTGCGAAATGAACGACCTGGCCAGCGCCACCTCGTCGGCCAGCAGCAAGCTGATCCACGGCGGCCTGCGCTATCTCGAGTACTACCAATTCCGCCTGGTGCGGGAGGCCCTGGCGGAACGCGAGGTGTTGCTGCACAACGCGCCCCATCTGGTGCGCCCGCTGCAATTCGTGCTGCCCCACGTCAACACCATCCGGCCGGCCTGGCTGGTCCGGCTGGGGCTGTTTTTCTACGACCATCTGGGACCGCACCCCAGCCTGCCCAATTCCAAGGCCCTGAATCTGCGCCAGGATGCCGCCGGCCGACCGGTGCGCGGCGATATCCGCAAAGGCTTCGCCTACTACGATTGCTGGGTCGACGACGCCCGCCTGGTGGTGCTGAACGCCATGAGCGCGGCCGGCCTCGGCGCCCGCATCATGACCGACACCAAACTGGTCTCGGCCCAGCGTCCCGACGGCACCTGGCGGGCCCATCTGCTGGATCGGCGCACCGGTACGGAGACGGTGGTGCGCGCCCGGGTCCTGGTCAACGCCGCCGGCCCCTGGGTGGAACAGGTGCTGGCGGACATCGACGCCGGCACCGACGACGGTGGACGCCAAGAGCGGCGGATGATCCTGGTAAAGGGCAGCCACATCGTCGTGCCGAGGCTGTACGAGGGGGATTTCGCCTATATCCTGCAACATACGGATCGGCGGGTGATCTTCGTCATCCCTTTCGAGGGCGACCATTCGCTGATCGGCACCACCGACGTCCATTACGAGGGCGACCCGGGAATGGTCGGCATCTCGCCGGACGAAACCCGCTACCTGTGCGACGCCGTCGGTGCCTACTTCACCCGGCCGGTGACCCCGGACGACGTGCGCTGGTCCTTTGCCGGCGTGCGCCCGCTGTTCGGCGACGACGCCGACGATCCCTCGGCGGTGACCCGCGACTACGTGCTCGATCTGAACATGGGCGACGGCGGCGATGCCGCGCCGTTGCTGTCGGTGTTCGGCGGCAAGATCACCACCTACCGCCGCCTGGCGGAAAAGGCGATGGCCGAGCTGGGCCGGTTCTTCCCGGGCGCGGGCGGCGATTGGACCGACGCCGCGCCGTTGCCGGGCGGCGACGTCGGCGGTGGCGGCTTTGCCGGCCTCCTCGCCGACCTGACCGGGGAATACCCCGGAATGCCGCCCGATCTGCTGGCCGGACTGGCCCGGCGCCACGGCACCCTGGCCCGGGATATCCTGGGCTCGGCGACAACGCCCGGGGACCTGGGCCGCCGTTTCGGGGCCGGCCTAACCGAACGCGAGATCGACTATCTGGTGGCCAATGAATGGGCCGCGACGGCCGATGATATCCTGTGGCGGCGGACCAAGTGCGGCCTGCATCTGGATGACGGCCAGCGACAGCTGGTGCTTGACTATCTTGCCGGTCAACGAAGCATGGCGAAATGAAGCCACTGAGTACCTTCCCCAGTGCCGATCGCCGCAAGGCCATCGGCCTATTGTGTGATATCGACGACACCCTGACCACCGATGGCCGGCTGACGGCGGACGCTTACGGGGCGTTGGAACGGCTGCATCGGGCCGGTCTGCTGGTGGTGCCGATCACCGGCCGGCCGGCCGGATGGTGCGATCACATCGCCCGCATGTGGCCGGTGGACGCGGTGGTCGGCGAGAACGGCGCCTTCTATTTCCGTTACGATGGCTCGGCGAAACGGATGCGCCGGCGCTATGCCAAACCGGCGGCGGAGCGGGCTGCCGACCGGCGGCGGCTGGACGAACTGGCCGAACGGATACTGGCCACCGTGGACGGCGTGGCCATCGCCGCCGACCAGCCCTACCGGATCGCCGATCTGGCCATCGATTATTGCGAGGACGTGGCGCCGGCGACCGCCGAGGCGGTCGAACGGGTGCTGGCGGCGATGACCGACGCCGGCGCCAGCGCCAAGGTCAGCTCGATCCACGTCAACGGCTGGTTCGGTGACTACGACAAGCTGGCGATGACCCGGCAGCTGTTCGCCGAATGCCATGGCCTGGACCTGGACGCCGAGGCGACGCGGCTGGTGTTCATCGGCGATTCACCGAACGACGGGCCGATGTTCGCCCACTTCCCGAACGCGGTGGGGGTGGCCAACGTGCGGGATTTCGCGGCGACCATGGAGGCGCTGCCGACCTACGTCACGCAAGCGGCGGCCGGCGCCGGCTTCGTCGAGCTGGCCGACGCCCTATTGGCGGCCCGCCAATGACCAGCCCGCCATTCCGACTGTCACTTGCCGCCATTCGCCGGCGGCGGCAGCGGCATGCCCTTTTCCGCCATCACCGCGCGCAGGCGGTCGGGATAGTCGGTGATGATGCCGTCGACGCCCAGTTCGATCAGTTCGGCCATGCGCCAATCGTCGTTGACCGTCCAGACGATCACCTTCAAGCCCAGACCCTGGGCTTCGCGCAACTGCTCGCCGTCCAGTTCCCGGTAGTAGGGCGACCAGACGCTGCCGCCGGCCGCCTTGACCAGCCGCGGCACCGAGCCGCCATGGTCGTCGATATCCAGGCCGGCGGTCCACGGCGAGGGACCGGGCCGGCCGGCCTGCAGATTGTCCAGCCAGCGTTGCTGCGCCGTCAGGTAGACGGTGGGGATATCCGGCGCCAGCCGCTGCACCCGGCGCAGGGACCGCCAGTCGAAGGATTGGATGCTGGCCCGCGCGGCGATGTCGGTTTGGCGGATCTCCGCCAGCAGGAGGTCGACGAAGTCATTCACCGGCAGCGTCTCGTCCGGCCGGTCGGGCCGCAGCTTGGTCTCGATATTGAAGTACACCGCCCCGCCGCCCATCCGCTCGGTCAGGGCGATCACCTCCGCCAGGGTGGGAATGCGCACCCCGTCCTGTCCGACCTGTTCCGGGAAGCGCCGGGCATAGCGGCTGTCCGGCGCGATCCGGCCGATATCGAAGCCTCGCAGGCGGGCCAGCGGCAACTCGTTGATCGCCGGCGTCGGCTTGCCGAGCCAGGCCCCGTTGCCGTCCCGCACCAGGCTGGGCGACAGGCGGGGGTCGTGACTGACCACCACCCGGCGATCGGCGGTAATGCCGACGTCGAGCTCCAGGGTGCTGACGCCGATGGCCAGCGCCTTGGCAAAGCCGGGCAGGCTGTTTTCCGGTGCCAGGCCGCGGGCACCGCGGTGGCCCTGCAGATCGAAGCCACCGGCGATCGCCGGAGCCGCCCACAAAAGCGCCGCGATCAGCGGCCAAACCATGGTTCGCGTCATCTCTCCTCCATCCCCATATCTTTGGTAACGGCGCGGATGGTCGAAGCATGAGCGGCACCGCCATATTGATCAACCTACTCGGTGGCGTGGCGCTGCTGCTGTGGGGGCTGCGGATGGTCCGCACCGGCGTCACCCGGTCTTTCGGCGGCGATCTGCAGCGTTTGCTGGGCCACAGCCTGCGCAATCGTTTCACCGCCTTCGCGGCCGGCCTGGGCGCCACGGTGGTCTTGCAAAGCAGCACCGCCACCTCGTTGCTGGCGGCCTCGTTCGCCGGCCGCCATCTGATGGCGACGGCGCCGGCCCTGGCGATCCTGCTGGGGGCCGATGTCGGCACCAGCCTGGTGGCGCAGATCCTGACCTTCGATCTGTCCCTGTTGTCGCCAATCCTGCTGCTGGCGGGACTGATCATCTTCCACAGCGTCTCCGGCGGGCGGCGGCGCAATATCGGCCGTATCTGCCTCGGCCTGGGCCTTATCCTGCTGGCCCTGCGGCTGATCGTCTCGACCTCGGAACCCCTGCGCGATTCGGCCCTGGCGCAACAGATCCTGGCCTCGCTGACCGACGAGGCGGTGATCGCCGTACTCGTCGGCGCCCTGATCGCCTGGCTGTCGCATTCCAGCCTGGCCACGGTGCTGCTGATCATGTCCCTGGCGGCGGGCCAGGTGATCGCCGTCGGCGCCGCCCTGGCGCTGGTGCTGGGCGCCAACCTGGGCGCCGCCGCGCCACCCATCGTCGCCACCCTGCGCTCGGGCGTGGTGGCCCGCCGGCCGCCCTTGGGCAACCTGCTGTTCCGCTTGGTGGGCTGCCTGCTCGCCCTGCCGTTCCTGGCCGAGGCGCTGCCCTGGCTGGCGCTGCTGGAGACCGACGCCGCCCGCCAGGTGGCGAACTTCCACACCGCCTTCAACCTCTGCCTGGCGATCCTGTTCCTGCCGCTGATCGGCCCGATGGCGCGACTGACCGAGGCGGTGTTGCCCGAGGCGACGGAAGCCGACGACGTAACCCGGCCGCGCCACCTGGACGCGGCGGCGCTGGACACCCCGGCGGTGGCCCTGGCCAACGTTAGGCGCGAGGTGGTGCGCATGGGCGAGGTCGTGGAACAAATGCTGAGCCAGGGCTTCGAGGCCCTGCGCAACAACGACAAGGCCCTGGCCAAGAAGGTCGAGAAGGCCGACGACGTGGTCGACGGCTTCCACGCCGCCATCAGGCAATACCTGACCCTGTTGAGCCGGGAACCGCTGGGCGATCAGGACAGCCGGCGCTGCGCCGATCTGCTGATGTTCACCACCAACCTGGAACATGTCGGCGACATTATCGAGCTCAACGTGGTCGAATCGGCGCGCAAGAAAACCCAGGCACAGATCCAGTTCTCGAACGAGGATCTGGCCGAACTGACCGCCCTGTTCGAGCTGGTGCGCGACAGCATGCGGATCTGCTTCGCCGTGTTCATGTCCGACGACATCACCGTCGCCCGGCAACTGATCGAACGGAAGACCCTGTTCCGCCGACGTGAAATGGCCGCCATCGAAGAGCATCAGCAACGCCTGCGCGCGGCCGCCACCGACGGCGTCGAGGCCTCGTCCATCTTCCTCGACGTGCTGCGCGATCTGCGCCGGATCAACTCGCACCTGACCTCGGCCGCCTATCCGATCCTGGATACCGCCGGCGAATTGCGCCCCAACCGCCTGCGCTCACACCACGGCCCGTCCTAGTACCCACTATCACAATAGGGTGGTACGTCTGATCGCCCCATCGTGCCCGCCGGGTAGGAGGGGGCGTGCCGGCGATGCGGGACATCGTCAAACGCCGCCGACGCCGCCGGCGGGCCCGAGGGGGCGACCCGAAGGGCGGCTTTGCAGGCTCCTCGGACGGCGTCGCGCAGCCCTTGCGATGCGCCAGCATCGCGGCGGACCACGCTCCTTGCCGAGGAAACCTGCAAAGCCGTCATACGTGCCACCCTATTGTGATAGTGGGTACTAGGGCATAGTTCGGGACAGCGCGGGCCCTACCGCGCCAACCGACCCTTGCCAACGGCCACGACATGAGCAGCGACGACAGGACCACGATCTCGGGCATCCCGCTGAAACCCCATTACGAACGGGCCGACGGCACGGCCGGTGACGAGGTACCGGGACAGCCCCCCTTCACCCGCGGCATCTTCGCCGAGGGCTACCGCCAACAGCCGTGGATGGAGAGCCTGGCCTGCGGCTACGGCCTGCCGGAGGAAACCAACCAGCGGGTGCGCTATCTGGCCAAGGTCGGCCAGGCCGGCTACGGCGGCCGGATGTCGATCAACCTGGTGTTCGACCGGCCGACCTTCTGCGGTCTGGACAGCGACGACCCGCTGGCCGAGAGCGAGGTCGGCAACGTCGGCGTGGCGGTCGATTCACTGGACGACATGGCCCGGCTGTTCGACGGCTTCGATTTGGACAAATTGAACGTCGGCTTCATCGTCGACCGCTCCGGCCCGATGATCATGGCCATGTACATCGCCCTGGCCGACAGCCTGGGCATAGCCCGTGACAGCCTGCGCGGCATCGTCTGCAACAACCCGCTGACCGATTTCTACTGCAGCAAGACGCCGATGTTCCCGCCGCGCGACTGCCTGCGCCTGATGGTCGACTGCATCGAGTTCTGCGCGGCCGAGGTGCCACGCTTCAACGTCGCCCGGATCAACGGCTACAACACGCGGGAATTGGGCAGCAACGCGATCCAGGAAGTCGGCTTCAACCTGGCCATCGCCAAGACCATTATCCAGGCCTGCCTGGACCGGGGCCTGGCGGCGGAGGCCCTGGTCGGCGGGATCAATTTCCAGTTCTCCCAGGGCCGCGACTTCTTCGAGGACATCTGCAAGATCCGCGCCGCCCGGCGGCTGTGGGCGCGGATGTTGCGGGAGGATTTCGGCGTCACCGAAGATGGCGTCTGCCGCATGAAGATCCACATGCAGACCGCTGGTTCCAGCCTGACCGCCCAGGAACCGCTGAACAACATCGCCCGCATCGGCCTGCAGGTGATGTCGGCGGCCCTGGCCGGCAGCCAGAGCATGCATATCGCCTCCTACGACGAGGCCCTGGGCATCCCCACCGAGGAAGCCGCCCGCGTCGCCATCAAGACCTCGAAGATCGTCATGCACGAAACCGGCGCCACCGACGTCGCCGATCCCCTGGGCGGCTCCTACTACGTGGAGGCCCTGACGGATGGAATAGAGGACCGCGTGCGGGCCGAAATGGCCCGGGTCGAGCAACTCGGCGGCGTGATCAAGGCGCTCGAAACCGGCTATTTCGAGCAGGAGATCGCCAATGAGGCCTATCGTCTGCACCAGCAGTTCGATAGCGGCGAGCGGCTGACCGTCGGCGTCAACTGCTATCGCGAGCAGGAGGTGCGGGGCGTCGGCGAGATCTTCCGGCCCGATCCAAAGGTCTCCCGCACCGCCATCGCCCGGGTCCGCGAACTCAAGGCCGGCCGCGACCAGGCCGAGGCGAAGCGCCAGATCGCCGCGATCGAGGCGGCGGCGGCCGCGGGGCAGCCGATGATGCCCCGTTACATCGAGGCCGCCAGGGCCCGGGTCACCCTGGGCGAGATGATCGGCGCCGTCGAGGCGGCGGTCGGCCGCTTCGACTATGCCGCGATCACCGCCAACGTCGCCTGAGCCGATGAACGAAGGGTCCATGGTGCGCGTGCTGCTGGCCAAGCCCGGCCTGGACACCCACGAGAGCGGCATCAAGCTGCTGGCCGCCGCCCTGCGCGACGCCGGCATGGAGGTGATCTACCTGGGCGTCTTCCAGACCGCCGACAGCATCGTCCGCACGGCGGTCGAGGAGGACGTCGACCTGATCGGCCTCAGCTATCTGAACGGCGGCCACCAGGCCCTGACCGCGACGGTAATCGAAGCCCTGGCGGCGGCCGGGGCGGCCGACAAGCCGGTCCTCTGCGGCGGCATCATCCCCGAGGACGACATCGCCGGCTTGACCGCCCTGGGCGTGGCCGGCGTCTACGGCCCCGGCACGCCGATGGCGCGGATCATCGCCGACATCCGCGACTTGCTGGATCCTTCGCGCATCTCGCGCGGCTAGCCCGTTCACCCTTCGAGACGCGCCCGCGGCGCTCCTCAGGGTGAGGACGAGCCGAAAATTCAGCACGTTGTCCTCGTGCTGAGGAGGGCGCGAAGCGCCCGTCTCGAAGCATGTCGATGAGACCGGTCAGATAGAGGAGCACCGCCCATGCAGTTCATGGTCATCGAACACTTCCGCAATCAGGATGGCAAGGCGGTCTATCGCCGCCTGCGCGATCGCGGCCGGGG
>JASLMH010000063.1 GCA_030746635.1 Alphaproteobacteria bacterium
CCACTTGTAGTTCCGCAAATCCTCGATCTGCACCTCGGAATCGAAATGGCCGATGTTGCAAACGATGGCGCGATCCTTCATCGCCCGCATGTGGTCGACGGTGATCACGTCCTTGTTGCCGGTGGCGGTGACGAAGACGTCGCCGATCTGGGCGGCTTCGTCCATGGTCGTCACTTCGTAGCCTTCCATGGCCGCCTGCAGGGCGCAGATCGGATCGATCTCGGTGATCATGACGCGGGCGCCCTGGCTGCGCAGACTGGCGGCCGAACCCTTGCCGACATCGCCGTAGCCGCAGACCACGGCCAGCTTGCCGGCCAGCATCACGTCGGTGGCGCGCTTGATGCCGTCGACCAGGCTTTCCCGGCAGCCATAGAGGTTGTCGAATTTGGACTTGGTGACGGAGTCGTTGACGTTGATCGCCGGCACCGCCAGGGTGCCGTCGCGCTCCATCTCGTACAAACGGTGCACGCCGGTGGTGGTTTCCTCGCTGAGGCCGCGGATGTCGGCCATCAGCTCGGGGTATTTCTCGTGCATCACCGCCGTCAGGTCGCCGCCGTCGTCCAGGATCATGTTGGGGCGCCAGCCGTCGGGCCCCTCGATGGTCAGGTCGATGCAGCGCCAGAACTCCTCGTCGGTCTCGCCCTTCCAGGCGAACACCGGGATGTTCTCGGCGGCGATCGCCGCCGCCGCCTGATCCTGGGTCGAGAAGATGTTGCAGGACGACCAGCGCACTTCGGCGCCCAGGTCGATCAGGGTTTCGATCAGCACCGCCGTCTGGATGGTCATGTGCAGGCAGCCGGCGATCCGGGAGCCCGCCAGGGGCTTGGCGGCGCCGTATTCCTCGCGCAGGGCCATCAGGCCGGGCATTTCGGTCTCGGCGATGGCGATCTCCTTGCGGCCCCAGTCGGCCAGGGAAATATCGGCGACCTGATAGTCGGAAAAGCTGCTCATCTATGGTCTCCCAATGGAATTACCGACCGTGCCGGCGTCCGGCGCGGCGATACGGTGGTGGCTGAATTTCAAGGCGCGCTACATAGCAAAACAGCCCGTCGAACGCAAGCATAAAAAAATCTTTATATATTTAATTTTTCATTAATGTAGCAAATCCGCCAAGAATCTCAGGCCAAGGCGTTGAAATCGTCCAGGATCGCGGCTATACGGCCGGCGTCGGACTGTTCCATGATGGTCCGCGCCCGTTGCCGCGCGGCGTCCAGCGTCAGCTTGCGAATACGCTGCTTGACCCGGGGCAGGCTGGTCGACGACATCGACAGATCGCGCAGTCCCATCCCCAGCAACAACACGGTGCAACGCGGATCGCCGGCCATCTCGCCACACAGGTTGATGGGGATGCGCGCCTTCAGGGCCGCCTCGGTGGTCGCCAGAATCAATCGCAGCACCGCCGGGTGCAGCGGATTGTAAAGATGGGCGACGCTTTCGTCGGCCCGGTCGATGGCCAGGGTGTACATGGTCAGATCGTTGGTCCCGATCGAAAAGAAATCCGAGGTATAGGCCAGGGCGTCGGCGGCCAGGGCGGCGGCCGGGGTTTCGATCATCACGCCGACCGGCGGCAGCGGCTCGGCGATCGCCACGCCGCGCCGCTTCAGGCGCCGGGCCACCCGTTTCAGGATCTCCCGCACCTGCCGCACTTCCGATGGGCTGGTGACCATCGGCAGCAGAATACGCACCGGCCCCAGGCCGCCGGCCCGCAGGATCGCCGCCAATTGGGTCTCCAACAGTGGTTGCAGTTTCAGCGACAGCCGGATGGCCCGCAGTCCAAGGGCCGGATTGACCGCCTCGGCCAGCTGCGGACCCAGGGAATAGGCCAGTTTCTCACCGCCGACGTCCAGGGTCCGGATGGTCACCGGCGATCCCTTCATGCTTTCGACGATGGCCGCCATGGCCTGGAACTGCTCTTCCTCGTCGGGCGGGGATTCGCGGTTCATGAAGATGAACTCGCTGCGCAGCAGGCCGATGCCCTCGGCCCCGGCGCGGTGCGCGGCGGCGACCTCCTCGGGCAGCTCCAGGTTCGCCTGCAGCGAGATCGTCACGCCGTCGCGGGTTTCCGCCCGGACATCGCGCAAGCGGGCCAGCCGCCTCTCCTTGGCGCGAAACTCCTTTTGCCGCTCGCGGTAGCGGCGCAGGGCCGCCGGCGCGGGGTTGATCACCACCCGGCCGCTCAGGCCGTCGACGATGACGATATCGCCGGCCTCGACCAGGCCCGGCAGCCCGGCCACCCCCAACACCGCCGGCAGCGCCAGCGAACGGGCCATGATCGCGGTGTGTCCCTCGGCGCCGCCCTGAGCAGTGGCGAAGCCGGCCACCCGGCGGGTGTCCATCGCCGCCGTGTCCGCCGGCGTCAGCTCCTCGGCGACGATGATGGCGCCCTTCGGCACCTCGCCGAAACCGCGATAGCCGCCATGGGTCAGGTTACGGATCAGCCGCGCCCCGACGTCCCGGACGTCGCGGATTCGGGCCGCCAGATACTCGTCCTCGATGCCGGCGAAGTCCTGGCCGATGCGCCGAATTTCCGCCTGCACGGCGGCCTCGGCGTTGACCCGGCGGTCGCGAACACGCGCCTCGGCGCCGCGGGTGAGACGGGAATCGGTCAGCATCCGCCGGTTCGCCTCCAACAGCAGGTCCAATTCCTCGCCGGCGGATTCCGGCATCTGCCGGGTCTTCGCCTGCAGCCTGGCAAGCTGCCGGCGCGACGCCCGGATCGCCTTGTCCAGCCGTTGGCACTCGGCCGCCACCTCGTCTTCGCGAATGCGCCGCTCGGGCGCCCGCACGATGCCGGGCTCGACCACGTGGGCCGGGCCGATGGCGATGCCGGGGGCGACGCCCAGGCCGTCCAGGGTTTGCTGTTCGGGGCCTTCTGCCTCAGTCTTCATCGAACTTGTTGCCGATCAGCTCGCCCAGGGCGTCGATGGCGGCTTTCGCCTCGGGTCCGCTGGCGGTGACCTCCACCTCCGTCCCCGGCGAGGCCGCCAGCATCATCAGGCCCATGATCGAGCGGCCCGAGACCTCGATGCCATGGCGGGCGACCAGGATTTCGGCATTGAAGCGCTCGGCGCATTTGACGAACTTGGCGGCGGCCCGGGCATGCAGGCCGCGCTGATTGACGATGGCGATGGTGCGGCGCACCTGCCCGGCCGAGGGGCGGTGGCCGCTGTCGTTCATTCGCCGCTCCCGTTCAACAGGATCGAGGCGACGTTGATGTACTTGCGGCCCGACTCCTGCGCCTGGGCCACCGCGTCGGCCAGGCTTTGGCTGTCCCGGACCTTTACCAGCTTGATCAGCATCGGCAGGTTCATGCCGGCGATGACCTCGACGTTGTTGCGATCCAGCAACGAGATCGCCAGGTTCGAGGGGGTGCCGCCGAACATGTCGGTCAGCAGGATCACGCCGGCTCCGGCGTCGACCTCCTCGACCGCCTCGATGATCTCCTTGCGGCGCTGCTCCATGTCGTCGTCCGGGCCGATGCTGATGGCGCGGATCGCCTCCTGCGGACCGACCACGTGTTCCGTGGCGGCGATGAACTCGTCCGCCAGCCGGCCATGGGTCACCAAAACCATTCCAATCATCTGTCTACCCTCGACAATCCGCCGACCGTCATCATCCGCATTCAATCCTCGACCGCGTCGCGGTGCCTGATTTGTACCTGATCGCCCGCCCAATCGAGACGCTTGGCGATCTGATCGGCCACGAAGACGGAGCGGTGGCGCCCGCCGGTACAGCCGATGGCCACAGTCAGATAGCTTTTTCCCTCGCGCCGATAAAGGGGCAATAGTTCGGCGATCAAGCCGCAGAGCGACTCCAGGAACGGCTGGTAGGACGGATCGGCGGCGACGTGCGCGCCGACCCTGGGGTCGCGGCCGGTCAGGGGCCGCAACTCGTCGACATAGTGGGGATTGGCCAGGAACCGCACGTCGAACACCAAATCGGCCTCGCGCGGCAGGCCGCGGCGAAAGGAAAACGACATTACCGTCACCATCAGGCCCGGATCGCTGTCCAAACGGTAGTGGCCGGACAACAGCCGGCGCAGGTCGCCGCCCGTGAGGTTCGAGGTGTCGATTACCAGGTCGGCCCGGTCGACCAGCGCCGACAGCAACTGCCGTTCGCGCACGATACCGTCCATCACCTGCCGGTCCTCGGCCAGCGGATGGCGCCGCCGGGTTTCGGTGAAGCGGCGGGCCAGAACCTCGTTGTCGCAGTCCAGGTAAAGCACACCGACGTCGACGTCCGGCCGTGCCCGCAGCCGCGCCGTGGCGTCGTCGAATGCCTCGGTGCCGAATTCCCGCTGCCGGAAATCGACCGCGATGGCGATCGCATGGTCGCGTTCGCCCGGCGCCGTCAGCGGTTCCAGCAGCCGGCCGATCAACGACAGCGGCAAATTGTCGATCGCCTCGTAGCCAAGGTCTTCCAGCGCCTTCAAGGCCAGGGTCCGGCCGGCACCGGACAATCCGGTGACCAGCAACAGGCGTATGCTCGGTCCGGCCGTGTCGCTCATCTGATCCGCCGTTCCCCCTTCACCGCTGGATTATAGCCGCGTCCAGGGCGTGAACCAGCAGCCGTACCTTTTGCGGCGCCGAGGCTTCGAAGGCCGCCAGGGCGCATTGCCGCAACTCGACGTCGTCGATGCGGCAGCTTGCCTGCTCGGGCAGGCGCTCGATCCGCTCCGCCGGCAGTAGGTCGACGACCAGCCGCAGGCGGGTCTCGCCCGCCGGCTCGACCCGTACCAGGCCGATGCCACGCACCTCGAGCAGGCCGGCGAGCGCCGGCGGCGCGCTGGCCCACAATTCACCCGCCCGTTTCGACAGGCACACCTGATCGTCGGCCAGCAGCCGCGCACCCAGGTCGAACAGCCGCAGGGCGAGGTCCGATTTGCCGCTGCCCGGCGGACCGCGCAATAGGACGCCGCTATCGGCCAGGGCAATGCAGGTTCCGTGCACCAGGGTCATGGCGCGGCCCAGACTGCGCCGGACACCCTTCGCCGTCAATGCGGCCGGCGGCAGGTGGCGGTTCAACGCAGGGGCAGGCGCACGGTGAAGCGGGCGCCCAGGATCTCGCCGTCTGGGGATTGGCGGTTCTCCGCCTCGACGGTGCCGCCATGGGCCTCGACGATCTGTCGGCAGATCGACAGCCCCAGGCCGGAATGACGGCCGAAGGCCTCGTCGTCCGGACGCTGGCTGTAGAAGCGTTGGAAGATCGCTTCCTCGCGGCCGGCCGGGATGCCCCGGCCATCGTCGTCGATGCGCAATCGCGCCATGCCGTCGGCCAGATCCAGGGCCAGGCGGATGGTCGTTCCCGGCGGCGAAAACGATCGGGCATTGCCGACCAGATTGTCGACCACCTGACCCAGCCGGCCCGGCACCCCTTCGACGACGGCCAGCCCTTCGTCGGCCAATTGCAGTTCCAACCCGATTCCCTCGCAGGTTGTCCGGGACTGTTGCACCTGGACCAGTGTGCGCAGCAATTCGGCCAGATCGACCGGCTCGGAATCCGCCCGCGCCAGTTCGGCGTCGACCCGCGAAGCGTTGGAGATATCGCTGATCAGCCGATCCAGGCGCTGCACGTCTTCTTCCATCACCGCCAGCAACCGGGCCTTTTGCTGGATGTCGTCGGTCCGGCGGATGGATTCCAGGGCGCTGCGCAAAGAGGTTAGCGGGTTCTTGATTTCGTGCGCCACGTCGGCCGCGAACACCTCGATGGCATCGAGGCGGGCGTACAGGGCTTCGGTCATTTCGTGCAGCGCCACCGAGAGATCGCCGATCTCGTCATGGCGCTGGCCCAGATCGGGAATGCGTGCCCGCCGCCCCCGCCAGCGGCGCACCCGGTCGGCGGCGGCGGCCAGGCGGCGGACCGGCCCGGCGATGGTGCCGGCCAGGAAAATCGACAACAACACGGTGGCCGTCAGGGCCAGCGCCGTCGCCTGCAGGATCGCCAGACGGGCGTTGCGCACGCCGTCCTCGATGTCGCTGTCGTCGGCCGACAGCAGCAGGGCGCCGACGACCTGGCGCAACGGTTGTACCGGTACCGCGACGCCGAGGATCAGGTTCGCGCCGGGCACCGCCCGGATGGCGCCGCCGACCTCGCCGCCCAGGGCGGTGGTCAATTCGGGGAAATCCTCCAGGCCGCGGCCCGGCCGCTCGCGATAGGGCGGAAAGCCCTGGCCGCGGGGCAGCAGCCAATCGTAGGCCCGGTGGAACCAGGCCAGCAACCGGTCGCCCGCATCGGCCGGCGGCAGATAGCGCAGTTGCACGTGCCGGCCGGCGGCGATCAACTCGCGCGAATCCGCCAGCATGCCGCCCCGGCGGTCGTACAGCCGGGCCCGGGTGCCGGTGGGCACCACCAGGCGGCGGATGATCCGGGCCGCGATCTCCCGATCCAGCCGGCGGTCCTCGACCTCGCCGGTCAGGGCGCTTTCGCCCAGGGCGCCGGCGATCACCTCCGCCTGGGTCTGCAGGGCGGCGATCTTGGCGTCCAGCAGGCCGTCCCGGTACTGATCGAGGTAGAAGATGCCGCCGACCAGAAGTGCCAGGGCCAGCACGTTCGGCGCCAGAATACGCAGGGTCAGCGTGGAGAACCGCCGTCGCCGCCGGTGCCGCGCCAACGGCATCGCCAACGGTCGATCGGCGGGCGCGGCCGGACGGGGGCCGGGACGGCCGAGGGATTTCATGTCATCGGCTGGTTTGGCTCATCCATCCTGGAAACGATAGCCCAGTCCGTACAGGGTTTCGATGGCCGAGAAATCCTCGTCGACCAGCTTGAACTTGCGGCGCAGGCGCTTGATGTGGGAATCGATGGTGCGGTCGTCGACGTAGATGTTGTCGTCATAGGCCGCGTCCATCAGTTGATCCCGGCTTTTCACGTGCCCCGGCCGCTTGGCCAGGGCCTGAAGGATCAGGAATTCGGTGACCGTCAGCTGCACCTGTTCGCCCCGCCAGGTGCTTTCATGGCGCGTCGGATCCAAACGCAGGGCGCCGCGGATCAGCAATTCATCGCCGGCGCCGTCCCGGCCCCCCTGGCCGGTGGCTTCCGCCCGGCGCAGCACGGCGCGAATGCGCTCGATCAACAGCCGTTGCGAGAAGGGTTTGCGGATATAGTCGTCCGCGCCCATCTTCAGGCCCAGCATTTCGTCGATCTCCTCGTCCTTCGAGGTGAGGAAGATCACCGGCACCTGGCTGCTTCGCCGCAACCGGTTGAGCAGTTCCATGCCGTCCATGCCGGGCATCTTGATGTCCAGCACCGCCAGGTCCGGCGGCCGCGCCGTCATCGCCGCTAGCGCCTGCTCGCCGCTGCTGAATGTTTGCACCTTGTAGCCCTCGGCCTCGAGGGCGATCGAGACCGAGGTCAGGATGTTCTTGTCGTCGTCGACCAACGCGATGATCGCGGCCACGGCTGCTCCCTCCGATGCCACGTTGGATTGGCTTGGCAATTAGATAGGCATTGTCATGGGTAGCGCCAACGTTTGCGGGCAATTGGGCGGCAATGTGGCATTTCAAAGGCGGTCGACACCGCGCCCCGAGATCAGGCGGAAGCGGCCGGCCAGGAGGCAACTGGCCAGGCTGACGCCGATCAGCGTCCCCAACATCAGCCCCGGCGTGCCCAGGTCGGCCAGGAAGGCGAAACCGGCGGCGGCCGGCACCATCACCAACAGGAAGGAACAAAGATGCATGGCGGTGGGAATCCAGACGTCGCCGGCGCCGCGCAGGGCACCCATCAGCACCCCCTGGGCGCCGTCGCCGACCAGGGTCGCCGCCCCAATCAGCAGGGTCGGCGCGACGATCGCCAGCAGAACCTCGTCGGAAGTGAATATCCGGCCCAGCAGATGCGGGAACAGCGCCATCACCAGGGCCAGGGCGCTCATGAACAGGACGATCGCCAACAGGCCGCCCCAGCCCGAGCGGGCCATGTCCGGCCGGTCCCGCCGACCCACCGCATGGCCGACGAACACCGCCGTCGCCGTGCCGATGCCGATGGCACCCATGTAACAGAAGGCGATCAGGTTGATGACGATTTGGAAGGCGGCCACCGAGTTGGCGCCGAGATAGCCTGCGAAGATGGTCAGCGAAGCGAAGGCCAGGGATTCCAGGCCCTGCGCCAGCCCCAGGGGATAGCCCAGATGGCGCAGCTTGCGGCTGATCTCGGCCGCCCGGTGCAATGGCCCCCTCAGGTTGTAGCGCTCGCCATCGGCCATGCGCAATACGCACCACAGCATCGCCAGGCCGGCCGCCGTGCGGGCGGCGACGGTGGCCCAGGCGGCGCCCTCGGCGCCCAGGGCGCCGACGCCCCAATGGCCATAGATCAGCAGCCAGTTCAGCCCGGCGTTGAGCAGGTTGACGCCGATCATCACCAACACGCCCGGGCGCGGCCGGCCCAGGCTTTCCAGGACCAGGGTGGAGGCGATGAAGGCGAATTGCCCGGGCAGGCCGAGATTGAGGATCGCCAGGGTCCGTCCGGCGCCCTGGGCCAGCGCCGCGTCGTGACCCAACAGGGTATAGATGGCCCCGCCGGTGAAACCGAGGGCGGCGAACAGGCAACCCAACACCAGCCCGTGCAGCAGGGCAACCCGCCAGATCACGCCGCAGTCCCGATGGTCGCCGGCACCCAGCGCCTGGGCGCTCAGCACCGCCGTGCCGATCAGCATGCCGGCGCCGACCAGCAGGCAAACCATGTGTATCGCGTGGGCCAGGCCGTAGAAGGCCAACTGTAGGTTACCGGCATGGCCGGTCATCGCCGTGTCGACCATCACCACGGTCAGCATGCCGATGCGGGCCGCCGTCACCGGCACCGACAGGCGGACGATGGCACCCAGGCGGTCGAGGAACCGCGCACCGCTCGGGCGCACCGGTCCGGCGTCGATTGTTGGTTGACCCTTGTTCATGGCGCGGCGAACTTATCGCAATCCGTGGACCGTGAGATATTTTTCGCCGGCCACCTGAATGGAGAACGGAAGCGACGATGCCCGATGATGACGCCACGCCCGGCGATACTGGCCGGCATCTGCTGCGGGCCCGCGACAAGGCCGCCCTGGCCAGCAGCCTGCCGCCCGACGGCCATCCCTACGCCTCGCTGGTGCTCGTCGCGGCGGATTATGATGGCAGCCCGATCCTGCTGATCTCCGATCTGGCCGAGCATGCCCGCAACATCACCGCCGACGACCGCGTGTCGTTGCTGTTCGACGGCACCGACGGGCTGGCATCGGCCCTGACCGGCCCGCGCCTCAGCCTCCAGGGCAGGGCCCGGCGCGACGGCCGGAGCCATCTGCGCCAACGCTTCCTGGCCCGACACCCGGACGCCGCCGGTTACGCCGACTTCGGCGATTTCGCCGTCCATCGCATCGCCGCCGAACGGGCCCATCTGGTGGCGGGCTTCGGCCGTATCGAATGGATCGATGGCGCGGACCTTTTGTATCCCGTCGGCGATTGCGCGGGCATGGCGCCCCTGGAAGCAGCCCTGGTGGCGGAAATCAACGACGATCACGCCGCTGCCGTGCAAAATCTGGCGGCCCCGCGGTCCGGCGGCGGCGGCTGGATGATGACGGGGTGCGATTTGGAGGGCTGCGATCTGCGCCGCGGCGGCGAAACCCTGCGCCTGCCTTTCAACACGCCGGCGTCGGACGGCGATTCGCTGCGCCGGCGCCTGGCGGAACTCGGTCTGGTTGGATCGACGGCGCGATAAATCGCCGCAGTGGCGGCGACTTCGGCCATTTCAGGACGGCGATTATTGCTTCATTAGGGGTTGCGCCCTATGTTCCTTCGCGAGGGGATGTATCAAGGGGATCGTGCCTCGCGGCGCGGGCGTCGGCGCCCGTCTGTGAATGGAACAAAGACAGCATGGGTCCAGCAGCCAGATCGCCGGGCATCGACCAGTCTTCTCCCGGGAGAATGAAGTGACGCGGATCGGAGCGCATGCCAGCCGACATGGGCTGGATATTCACGGCATCATCAATACCGGTACCGAATACTGGAATCTGTCGACGGCGGCGCTGTACGAAATGGCCCTGGCGAATGGCGATGGCGAGTTGGCGGAAGGTGGCGCCCTGGTCTGCCGCACCGGCGTGCATACCGGCCGCTCGGCCAACGACAAGTTCATCGTCCACGAGACGGCCAGCGAGAACGACGTCGATTGGGGTCCGGTCAACCGACCCATCGAAGCGGATCAGTTCGATGCCATCCTGCAGGCGCAACTGCCGCACTATCAAGGTCGCGATCTGTACGTCCTGGATTGCTGGGCCGGAGCCGACCGGTCGCATCGCCTTGGCGTCCGGGTGGTCACCGAACAGGCCTGGCACAACCTGTTCGCCCGCAACATGTTCCTGCGGGCGAGCGTGGACGAACTGGCGGATTTCGAGCCGCAATTCACCATCCTGCATGCCCCGGGGCTGGAGGCGCCGGCGGGCACGCCGGGTCTGCGCTCGGGGACCTATATCCTGGTCTCGTTCGAACGGCGGCTGGTGATCATCGGCGGCACCTCCTATGCCGGCGAGATCAAGAAATCGGTGTTTTCGATCCTCAACTACCTGCTGCCGGCCCAGGGCGTGCTGCCGATGCATTGCTCGGTCAATGTCGGCCCGGCCGGGGATTCGGCGATCTTCTTCGGCCTGTCGGGTACCGGCAAGACCACCCTGTCGGCCGATCCCACGCGGATGCTGATCGGCGACGACGAACACGGCTGGGGCGACAACGGCATCTTCAACTTCGAAGGCGGCTGCTACGCCAAGGTGATCAATCTTTCGGCGGAGGCCGAGCCGGAGATCTTCGCCACCACCCGGCGCTTCGGAACGATCCTGGAAAACGTCGTGATGGACCCGGACAGCCGGCGCCTGGACCTGGATGACGGCCGCCATACCGAAAACACCCGGGCCTCCTACCCCCTCGATTTCATTCCCAATGCCTCGCCCACCGGCATCGCCGGCCATCCCAGGAACGTGGTGATGTTGACGGCCGACGCCTTCGGGGTGCTGCCGCCACTATCGAAACTGACACCGGAACAGGCGATGTATCATTTCCTCTCGGGCTATACCGCCAAGGTGGCGGGCACCGAGAAGGGCGTGGGCAAGGAGCCGCAGGCGACTTTCTCGACCTGTTTCGGGGCCCCCTTCATGTCGCGCCATCCGACGGTCTACGGCAACATGCTGCGCGACCTGATCGCCCGGCATGGGGTCGACTGCTGGCTGGTCAACACCGGCTGGACCGGCGGCAGCTACGGCGTCGGCTATCGCATGCCGATCCGCCACACCCGCGGCCTGTTGGCGGCGGCGCTGGAGGGCAAGCTGGCCGATGTGCCGCTGCGCCGGGACGACAATTTCGGCTTGCTGGTGCCGGAGGCCTGCCCCGACGTGCCCGGCGACATCCTCAGCCCCCGCGGCACCTGGGGCGATGGCGGCGCCTACGACGACCAGGCCCGCGATCTGGTCCACCGCTTCCAGGACAACTTCGCCAAATATGACGCCTATGTCGACGACGGCATCAAGGCGGCCGCTCCCCAGGCGGCCTAGAGATGGTCCCCATGGTGTGGCCATCTGCCGCATGAGAAGGGTAGCACGGCTTGTCTAGGTTGGTAGGCACGGAGTAGCCAAGAGGGCCACGGCGCGGCGGCGCGGATCATGTACAAGGAAACCTTAAGCAAGGATCTGGCGAAGTTCGGCCGGGTCGGCGCGGCCACCCAGGAACTCTCGCAAAGGGTCACCAATCTGGGCCTTGGCCTGCTGTTCCTGCTGATTGTCTGGGTCGGCGCCACCATCATTGCCGGCGAGGGCGAGCATCGCACGTTCGTCATCATCGCCGGCATCATCGGCGGCTACATGGCGCTGAACATCGGTGCCAACGACGTTGCCAACAACGTCGGCGCGGCGGTCGGTTCGCGCGCCCTGACCCTGCTGGGCGCCCTGATCATCGCCGCCGTGTTCGAGGCCATGGGCGCCATCGTCGCCGGCGGCGACGTGGTCGCCACCATCTCCAAGGGCATCATCGACCCGAAGGACATTCCCAACGCCGATCTGTTCATGTGGAGCATGCTGTCGGCGCTGCTGGCGGCGGCCTTGTGGATCAATATCGCGACGATGATCGGTGCCCCGGTTTCGACCACCCATTCGATCGTCGGCGGCGTCGTCGGCGCCGGCATCGTCGCCCTCGGCTTCGCCGTGATCAACTGGCCGAAGATGGGCCTGATCGCCGCCTCTTGGGTGGTCTCGCCGGTGCTGGGCGGCATCATCGCGGCGGCCTTCCTCGCCTTCATCAAGGCCAACATCATCTATCGCGACGACAAGATCGCCGGCGCCAAGCGCTGGGTGCCGGTGCTGGTGGCGTTGATGGCCGGGGTGTTTTCCGCCTACCTGATGATCAAGGGCCTGAAACGGGTGTGGCGGCCCGAACCATGGGTCATCGCCGCCGCCGGCTGCGCCGTCTTCGCCGCCGTTTACGCCGTCGTCAATCCGCTGATCCGGCGCCAGGCCGAGGGCATGGAGAACCGCAACAAATCGCTGCGCACCCTGTTCACGATTCCGCTGATCTGTTCCGCCGCCCTGTTGTCCTTCGCCCATGGCTCCAACGACGTGGCCAATGCGGTCGGGCCGCTGGCCGCCATCGTCGGCGCGGCCGAAACCGGTCAGGTCGGCGGCAAGGTGGAAATCCCCGCCTGGGTGATGTTCATCGGCGCCGCCGGCATCTCGGCCGGGTTGCTGCTGTTCGGGCCCAAGCTGATCCGCACCGTCGGCCAGCAGATCACCCGGATGAACCCGATGCGGGCCTATTGCGTCGCCCTGTCGGCGGCGATCACGGTGATCATCGCCTCGGCCCTGGGCCTGCCGGTCAGCTCCACCCACATCGCCGTCGGCGCCGTGTTCGGGGTCGGCTTCTACCGCGAATGGCAAACCGCCAGGCGGACCCATATCAACCACGGCCGCTATGGCGAGAAGCGCAAGCAGATGCCGCCCGAGGATCCGGTCGAACGGGCCCGCCGGCGCAAACTGGTGCGCCGGGCGCACCTGACCACCATTGTCGCCGCCTGGCTGATCACCGTCCCGGCCTCGGCCATCCTGGCCGGCGCCATCTTCTGGACCCTGCGGACGGTTCGCAGCTTCTGAACTCTATCAAGCCTGGCCGAAGCCGGCCCGCTCCCCCACCCGGCCACCCAATCGTACGATCCCGTGGGTGGCCGGGTGGGGGAGCGGGCCGGCCAGGCACCACCGACCGCGTCGGAACAATCAATCGGCCACCGCGTCGTTGGCGATCCTGGCGAAGATCTCGTCCAGTTCGCCGGCCATGGCATTCAGTTCGGCGTTGCCATAGGGCTTGAACACCGCCGACGGCAGACGATAGATCAGCCGCGCCGTGCCGTCCGCCGCTTCCGTCAGGTAGAAGCGCAACGGCGCCTCGATGCCCGCCGCCACGTTGGCCCGCAACATGCGCACGGCGAAATCGTTGCGATAGACGCCGAACACCGCGTTGCCGGGAATCTCGATGCCGCGACGGGCCGCCCCCATCGAGGCGCTGGCCCGGCCGACGATGCCCATGCGGTGCTTGCGCACCGCCGCGTCCAGCGCCTGGAACAGCACCTTGAAGCTCTTGCCGCTACTGATCACCCGCGTCCCCGGATAGGGGAAGCCGTTGTCGGCGATGGCCGGTGCCGCCACGGTCAACAGGCCGAGCAGGCCGGCAAGGGCAAGTATCCGAAGGCGAGGCATCATCATTCTCCCCTGGCAGGCCGCGGATCAGGGGATGATAGGGAAAAGGACGGCCCCATGGGCCGTCCTTCAAGCAGACGTGAAACGATGTGTTCGGCGGGTTCTTGCCGGCGGGTCAATATCAAGGACGGCTGGTATGACCCAATTGCCTGGCGAACAGCGCCATGGTGCGCTGTCGGGCCTGGCTGGCCGCCGCCGCGTCATGGGCGCCGCGATGATCGCAGTTGAAGCCATGGTCGGCGTCGTAGATGTGGATCTCGGCCTCGGGGTGGGCCTTGCCGATGGCCTCCACGTCGCTCAAAGGGATGCCCTGGTCGCGTTCGCCGAAATGCATCAGCAACGGGCAATTCTCCCGCTCCTCGACATACGGCATGATCTGGCCGCCGTAATAGACCACGGCGGCGTCGATGGGCAGGCGGACGCCGGCCAGGTAGGAAATGGTGCCGCCCCAGCAATAGCCGACGGTGCCGACCTTCAGGCCCCCATCGTGGAGCAGGTCGACCGCCGCCTTGATGTCCAGCACCGTATCGTCCCAGGAGAATTCATCCCGCAAATCACGGCCGATGGCGATGTCGTCCGGGGTGTAGCCCAAATTGCAGTCCTTCACCGAGGACCGGTCGTACAGAGCCGGCGCGACGGCCAGATAGCCGTCGGCGGCGAAGCCGTCGCAGACTTCGCGAATGTGCACGTTGACGCCGAAAATCTCCTGAATGACGACGATGCCGCCCTTTGGCGCGCCCCCCGGATCGGCCCGGTAGGCGCCCAGGCCGTGGCCGTCGTCGGCCGTCAAGGTGATGTCCGTTCCCATTGCCTCTCTCCCCCGTTGCCGCAATCCCATTGCCTTCAGTATCGCACGTGCCGCTGGCGGCGTCTTTACGACGCCGGTCGGCGGCGAAAGGTCGCCAGGTTGGTCATCTCCGCCACCACTTCGCCGTGTTGGTTGACGATCCGGGTGCGGACCCGGAGGGTGCCCCGGTCCGGCCGCCGCTGCGACGGCGTCGTCGAGATCACCTTGCTGCGCACCGACAGCACGTCGCCCGGCCGCACCGGCTGCAGCCATTTCAAATCGTCAAAACCCGGCGAGCCCATGGCCGACAGGCCGCCATCGTCCACGCGGTCGTCGCAGATCATGCGCATGTACATCGCGCAGGTATGCCAGCCGCTGGCGATCAGGCCGCCATAGATGCTGTCCTTGGCCGCCTCGGGATCGGTGTGGAAGGGCTGCGGGTCGTACTGCCTGGCGAATTCGATGATCTCATCCTCGGTCACCTCGTAGCGGCCGAATTCGCGCTCCTCGCCAAGCGCGATGTCCTCCAGGTAGGTCACCTCGGTCATGCCGCGTCCTCCGCCTCGGGCCGGCAGGCATACAGGCCGATGCCCTCCATCAGGCAGACCGTGGCGTCGTCCTGGTTGCGCACCTCGGTATGGCAGGTCACCAGGCCGTAGGGTCGGCTGCGCGAACGCCGCGCCGCCGCCACCGTGGTACGGGCGTGCAGGGTGTCGCCCGGCCGTACCGGCGCCAGCCAGCGGCAGCGGTCGATGCCGGGGGCGCCGACGCTGGCCAGTTCCTGGCGCCGGATGGTATCGGCCAGCAGGCGCATCAGCATGGCGTTGGTGTGCCAGCCACTGGCGATCAGGCCGCCGAAGAAGCTCTGCTTGGCGGCCTCGGGATCAGTGTGAAAGGGCTGCGGGTCGTACTTGCCGGCAAAGGCCATGATCTCCTCGGCGGTGACCTCGTAGCGGCCCAGATTCCAGACCTCGCCGACTGCGATATCCTCGAAATACTTCACGTGGTGAACCTCATTTTACTCCGCCGCATGGCGGCGGCGTGGCCGGACCCTCTATCATGGCGGACGCGAACTGCAAAGTTGGGAGGTGACGATGTTGAACCTGGTATTCTGCCTGCGCCGCCAGCCGGAAATCAGCCTGGAGGAATTCCAGCGCTACTGGCGCGAACATCACGGGCCGCTGATGCGGCGCAACATGGCGGCCTTCGGCGCCGCCCGTTACGAGCAATGGCACGCCATGGATGGCGAGGAGGCCGAGGCGCTGAACAAATCCCGCGGCGGCCCGGCCGGCTTCGACGGCGTGGCGGTGGTTTGGTGGGATGATCTAGCCGCCTTCCGGGCCGGCACTGGCACCGAGGATGGCCGCGCTGCCGGCCGCGAGATGTACCAGGACGAGCTGAACTTCATCGACCTGGAGAACTCGCCGATCTTCCTCACCGAGGCCCGTTTCGAAGCCGTTGGATGACCGCTACAATCTCCTCATGTCGGACGGACTTCACCGTCACCTGTCGCGAAGCACCCGATTTCGGTGATCGGGGGACTTATTTACGAGAATTGAGCAACCGGAGACGCCTGATGGCCGCCAGGGAAGGAACGGGTGACACAGCGCTGGTAACCGGCGCGTCGGCAGGCATCGGTGTCGCCCTGGCGGATGAATTTGCTGCACGGGGCTTCGATTTGGTGCTGACAGCGCGTCGAAAGGATCGCCTCGAGGGCGTGGCAATTGGCGGTGACGCGCCGCCACAACTCGAACGAGACGCCACATGAGCACATCACAAAGCGAAAATGTCCGGATTGCAGCGCTCGGCCTCGACCATGACCATGTCTGGACGGTCGCGGCCGAAATACACGCGCGCGATGACGCAACCCTCGTGGCCGCCGCCGATCACGACCAAGAGCTCAGGGCACGGGCGGAAGCGCAGTTCGGTGTGCCGACCTATTCCGACCATCGCGAGCTGCTCGAGCGGGAAGAGCTGGACGCCGTCTATATCTATACAAACAACCGCGCGAGTGCCGAACTGGCGATCGAAGCTGCTTCACTTGGCTTGCATGCATTGGTCGAGAAACCGATGGCGGCGAACAGACCGGACGCTGAACGGATGATCGCGGCTTCGCGGCAAAACCATACGCGTCTGATGATCAATTGGCCGTTTGCCTGGTGGCCCAACCTGCAGCGGGCCATCGAGTTGGTGCTGGGAGAGGACTCTGTTGGACGACTCTGGCAGGTAAAGTATCGCGCCGCGCATGAAGGCATCGTGACGATGGGCCATAGCCGGCAATTTGCCGATTGGGTGGAAGACGCGGAACGCGCCGGCGGCGGTGCCCTTGTCGATTACTGCTGCTACGGAGCCGTGCTGGCGCGCGTTTTGCTGGGACAACCTGACGCTGTCTGCGCGCTCGCCGGCAACTTTTGTCGCGACGACATCGAGGTCGAAGACAACGCGGTCATTCTCATGCGCTACCCGCGGGCGATGGCCATGGCGGAAGCGTCTTGGACGCAGCATGGCAAGATCGGCGCCTATGCGCCGCTGCTCTACGGCGAACGCGGCAGCCTCCTCGTTGGACCGCGCGCGGACGGCGGGCTGTTGCGGGCCGACCTGGAGAATCCGGCTGGGATCGAGATTTCAGTGCCGGCGCCGCCCGCGCACCTCAAGAACGCGACTGCCCATTTCCTATGGGGCATTCGAACCGGCGCGCCATTCACCGCGCTATGTGATCCCGAAGTTTGCCGCGACGCGACGGCCATCCTGGATGCCGGGCTCGCTTCCGCCGATTCTTCCAGCGTGTTGGTAGAGGCCGGGTGAGGCGCTGGCGGGCAGACGGTCCGGATAGATCCACCAAGCCATTTTCGGGCCGTCCCCGACAATCACCTTACACCCGGAAGGGATTGCCGGTATTGCCGCCATCAACCCGCAGCGCGGCGCCCTGTTCGCCGCCGCAGGCCATGAAGTCGTCGCCGGAGGCGGTCTCGGCCCGGATGAAGCCGCGCTCGAAATCGCCGGGATATGACCAGGCCGATCAGATCGCCGGATGTCGGTCGTACCAACCGGCCTCGCGTTCGTAGACCCTGGCGAGGGTGAGGAGGCGGTCCTCGGCAAAACCTTTTCCGACGATCTGCAGCCCGACCGGCATGCCGTCGCCGTCGAAGCCGCAGGGTACCGAGATGGCGGGCAGTCCCAGAACGTTGAACAACAACGTATTGCGCAGGCGCGGTCCGGTCAGTGAGGGGTCGTCCTCCGTGATCGGGCAGGCGGGAAGCGGGGTCGTCGGCAGAACGAGGGCGTCATACGAGGCGATGGCCGCCAGCGTCTCCTCGCACAGCTTGCGCCGCACCCTTTGGGCCTGGATGTAGTGCACCGCGCCCAAATTCTCGCCGCTCTCGACCAGGGCCCGCAGGTTGGGGCCGAACTTTTCCGGATCGCGGCGGAAGGCATCGGCGTGAAAGGCCGCGCCCTCAGCGAAGACGATCAGCGAGCCGAGGTGATTGAGGTCCGCGGCATGGGGCAGAACGAATTCCTCCAGGACCGCCCCCAACTTGACGAACAGATCCAGGGCATCCTCGATCAGTCGGTCCCAGCCTTCGGGCAGCCCTTCATAGAACGGTTGCCGGGGCACGCCAATCCTGACGCCGTCCAGCCGCGCCGGGGCCCCATCGACGGCGTCGACATAGTCGGGTACCGGCAGATCGACGGTGGTTGGGTCGTCCGGATCGTATCCCGCCATGACCTGCAGCATCAGCGCCGTATCCCGGACCGTGCGCGTCATCGGGCCGAGGTGATCCAGCGAGAACGACAGCGCCATGGCGCCATGCTTGCTGACCCGGCCGTAGCTCGGTTTCAGACCGACGATGCCGCAGAGCGCCGCCGGCTGCCGGATCGACATCGCCGTGTCACTGCCGATGGCGCCGAAGACGTCGCCGGCGGCGACGGCGGCGGCCGAGCCGCCGCTGGAACCGCCGGTAATCCGTTCCAGGTTCCAGGGATTGCACGGTCCGCCGAAGGCCGAGGACTGGCTGGAGGAATCCGCCGCGCCCTCGGACAAGTTGAGCTTTCCGAGCATGATCGCGCCGGCCTCCCGCAGGCGCCGCACCAGGCTGGCGTCATGGTCCGGCACCCAGTCGGCGTAGGCCTTGGAGGCGAAGGTGGTGCGTACACCCGCGGTCGCCAGCAGGTCCTTGTAGGCCAGCGGGATACCGTGCAGCGGTCCCCTGGCGTGTCCGGCCTTGAGCTCGGCCTCCGCCGCCGCGGCCTCCTTGAGTGCCGTCTCCCGCGTGACCGTGATGAAACTGTTGAGGCTGTTCTGGTGCCGCTCGATCCGGTCGAGCAGCGCCTCGGTCAGCGCCAGGGGTCCGAAGGCGCCGGCAGCCATGCGGTCGCGGGCTTCGCCGATGGTCGCGAAGGGGGCGCTGTCGTCGATGCTCATGTCTCGGCCGTCCGCAGGATCCGGGTGACCACGGCCGGTTCGATCAGGCCCAGTTCGGGTTCCCACTGCCGCAGACGCTCGAGGCCGGTGAGCTGCCGGGCCAACCGGGCGCCATACGCCTCGATTTCACCGTCGGAGAACTCCCGTCCGAAGAACTCGCTAAGCCGTGCCTTGTCGATATCGCTCATCGGTCTTTCGCCCCCCGCCTGGCGGAAGCATACAGAATAGCCTGGGCGCTGGCTGCATCGGATCCGGGCGGGGGGGGGTAGCGCACCGGCCGTATCTTCTGAAACAATCGGCGGGCGCGTAGGCGCGTGTTCGTTACCAGGCAGTTCGCAGATTGGATAGGGACGGCAAATGAGCGAGTTCACCCACATTCTTTTCGACATCAGCGAGGAAATCGCCACCATCACCCTGAACCGGCCGGAGGCGCGCAATGCTCTGAGCCCGGAAATGCGCGACGATATGCGTGCCGCGCTGAAGGTGGTGAAGCGGGAGACCGGCGAGGGCGTCAAGGCACTGATCCTGACCGGCGCCGGCGGTGCCTTCTGCGCCGGCGGCGACGTCAAGGCGATGGCCAGCAACGAACGCACCTCGCGCGACATCCGCCGCGGCCTGCGGGCCGACCACGACATCATCTACGATCTGATGAATATCGAACTGCCGATGATCAGCCTGGTCGACGGACCGGCCGCCGGGGCCGGCTGCAACATGGCGCTGGCGGCGGATTTCGTCCTGGCGACGCCGCGCGGCATGTTCATGCAGGCCTTCGGGCGCATCGGCGCGGTGCCGGATTGGGGCGGCTTCTTCGTGCTGCCGCGCCTGGTCGGACTGCAGAAGGCCAAGGAACTGGTCTACACGGCGAAGAAGGTCGGGGCCGAAGAGGCCAAGCAGATCGGCCTGATCCTGGATATCGTCGGACAGGACACGGCGATGGCGGAGGCCCGGGAATTCGCCGGCCGTTTCCGGCTCGCCTCGACCGCCGCCATCGGCATGTCGAAGAACATCCTGAACCAGTCCTTCAACCTGGACCACCGCACCGTCCTGGACTTGGAAGCGGATGCCCAGGGCATGGCCCTCACCAGCCCCTATCACCGGGAAGCCGTGCGCCGTTTCACGGCCAAGGAACCGGCCGTTTTCGATTGGGAGAAACTCAGCGAGGGTCGGGGGCGGTGATCATGCCGCGACGACGCTCTAGCGCCGCTTCGGTCAACGGTTGCCGATGTGGAGTTTTGCCGGGGTCCAATTCTCCCGCCGGCGCTGTCGCTTGTGGGCTTCGTCCTCGCCGTCGAGGGCCACCGGCCCGGGCGGCGGAAACCGCCGGCGGTCGTCGAGCGCGTTGACCATGGCGTTGGCATAGGCGTCCTTGCCGTCCGGCATATAGGCCGAGACGTAGACGCCGCAGCGCCGGCAGATCAGGAAATCCGTCGCCCCGAAGCCGAAGCGGTAGCGTTGCAGCAGGTCGGGATCGTGCACCGTGATCGCGATGCTGCCGGCCGGGTCGGAGACCGCCCGGGCGTCGTGCTTGCGACAGAACGAGCATTGGCAGGCCCGCACCGCCGAGTCTTCGGCGGCCGCGGTCGAGCGGTAGTCGATTTCGAGATTGCCGCAATGGCAACTGCCGTGAAATTCAAGCATCGTGCCCCAACTCTATCGGCATCAGCGCAGCTCGTCTTCAAACGTTGAAGCGGAACAGGATGATGTCGCCGTCCTTGACCCGATAGTCGCGGCCCTCGGAGCGCATGCGGCCCCGATCGCGGGCGCCCTGTTCGCCGCCGCAGGCGATGAAGTCGTCGCAGGAGACGGTCTCGGCGCGAATGAAGCCGCGCTCGAAATCGGTGTGGATGAGACCGCCGGCGGCCGGCGCGGTGGTGCCTTTCGGCACCGTCCAGGCCCGCACCTGCTTCGGCCCGGAGGTGAAGAAAGTGAGCAATCCCAACAACTTATAGCCGGCCCGGATCACCCGATCGAGGCCGGCCTCGGCCAGGCCCAGGTCGGCCAGGAAGGCGGCCTGGTCCTCGGCCTCGTCCAGTTGCGCCAGTTCGGCCTCGATACTGGCCGAGATGGTCACCACGCCGGCGCCCTGCCGCGCCGCCAATTCCTCGACCCGGCGGCTATGGTCGTTGCCGTCGGCGGCCGAGACCTCGTCGACGTTGCAGACGTACAGCACCGGCTTGGCGCTGAGCAGTTGCAGGCCGCGAAAGGCCTTGGCCTCGTCGGCGGCGACCTCGACCTCGCGGGCCGGCCGACCCTCCTGCAGGGCCGCCAGCACCCGCTGCATCAGCGGCAGGCCGGCCTTGGCCTCCTTGTCGCCGCCGCGCAGGCGTTTTTCCGCCATCTCGACCCGCCGCTCCAGGCTTTCCAGATCGGCCAGCAGCAACTCCGTCTCCACCGTCTCGGCATCGCCCACCGGGTCGATGCGGCCCTCCACATGGGTGACGTTGTCGTCCTCGAAACAGCGGAGGACGTGCAGGATGGCGTCGACCTCGCGGATATTGGCCAGGAACTGGTTGCCCAGGCCCTCGCCCTTCGAGGCGCCCCGGACCAGCCCGGCGATGTCGACGAAGGCCAGCAGCGTCGGCAGCGTCTCGCCCGGCTTGGCGATGGCGCTGATCCGTTCCAGCCGGGCATCGGGCACCGGCACCTGACCGACGTTCGGCTCGATGGTGCAGAACGGATAGTTCTCGGCCGCCGCCGCCGCCGTGTTGGTCAGGGCGTTGAACAGGGTCGACTTGCCGACGTTCGGCAGCCCGACGATGCCGCATCTGAATCCCATGTCTGCGTTCCGTGGGTCGGTCCGGGTGGGTGGGGAGGGCGGTCTACCGTCGATGCCCCGGTTTGTCCAGTGCCCGCGCGCGGGTTAGGTTCCGCCGCGGGTGTGTCGACGGACGGGGTTCCCCATGCTGGCATTGTACGCGGCGACGCTTGGCCTGAGCGCGCTGCTGCTGTTCTGGGTACAGCCGATGTTCTCCAAGCTGGTGTTGCCCCTGTTGGGTGGCACGCCGGCGGTCTGGAACATCGCCATGGTGTTCTTCCAGGGCGCCTTGCTGGCCGGCTATCTGTATGCCCATCTGGGCGATCGCTGGTTGCGGCCGAAGCCGCAGGCGATCGTCCACCTGCTGCTGCTGGCCGCCGCCTTCCTGTCGTTGCCGATCGCCATCGCCGCCGGCGTTCGGCCGCCGACCAGTGGCACCCCGGTCGGCTGGATGCTGGTGCTGTCGGCGAGTACGGTCGGGCTACCGTTCCTGGCCCTGGCGGCCACGGCGCCGATGCTGCAGAAGTGGTTCGCCCATACCGGCCATCGCGACGCCGCCAATCCCTATATCCTCTATGCCGTCAGCAACCTCGGCTCGATCCTGGCGCTGCTGGCCTATCCCTTCGTCATCGAGCCCCTGCTGACCCTGCCGGGGCAGGGTCTGGTCTGGGCCCTGGGCTTCGCCCTGCTGGCCGTGCTGATCGGCCTCTGCGCCTGGCTGATGACAGGGCGCTATCAACCTGCCGGCGCCGACCGACTGGCCGGGGAGCTGTTCGGGTTGTCGAGCGGGGTGAGCTGGGGCCGGCGTCTGCATTGGGCGGCCCTGGCCTTCGTGCCGGCCAGCCTGCTGCTGGGGGTGACCCAGCATCTGGCCACCGACGTCGCCTCGGCGCCACTGTTCTGGGTGATGCCGCTGGTGCTGTACCTGCTGACCCATGTCATCGTGTTCTCCCGCCGGCCGCTGATCCCGCACCGCCTGGCGCTGCTCGTCGAGGCGCCGCTGCTGCTGCTGCTGGCGGTGTTGTTCCATTGGCATTTCGGCGTGTTGCGCTTCAGCCTGCCGCTGCACCTCGGCGTCTTCTTCTTCACCGCGCTGGCCTGCCACGGCGAACTGGCGCGGCTGCGGCCGGCGCCCAGCCGGTTGACCGAATTCTATCTTTGGATGTCCCTGGGCGGCGTCCTGGGCGGCTGTTTCACGGCCCTGCTGGCGCCCCTGATCTTCGACACCATCCTGGAATACCCCCTGGCCCTGGTGCTGGCCTGTCTGCTGCGGCCGACCCTGGGCAACCGGCGCGGCCGGCCCTTCAGCCGGGGCGAGGCGGCGCCGTTGGCGATCCTGGCCGCGTTGCTGCTGCTGCCGCGGCTGGCCGGCTATGCCCAGGGCGAGTTTCCGACACCGCTGCTGGTCGTCTATCTGGTCGTCGTCATTTTGATCGCCTACGCCACCAAGGCACGGCCATGGCTGTTCGCCGCCAGCGTCAGCGGCCTGCTGCTGGCCGGCGCCCATGACGCCCGCGACGAAGTACTTGCCATCGAGCGCAGCTTCTTCGGCGTCAATCGGGTCTATGAGGTCGGCGAGGGGCGTGAGCGGGCCTATTTCTTCCGACACGGCACCACCGATCACGGCGCCGAATACGTGGCGCCGGAGCGCCGGCGCGAGATGCTCTCCTATTATCACCCCAGCGGCCCCCTGGGGCAGGTGTTCGCCGCCGCGGGCGACCGTTTCGGGCGCATCGGCGGCGTCGGACTGGGTATCGGCACCATCGCCTGCTACCGCCAGGCCGGTCAGCAATGGAGTTTCTTCGAGATCGATCCGACGGTGGTCAGGATCGCCCGTGACGACCGCTATTTCCATTTCCTGCGGCTGTGTGCGCCCGAGGCCCGCATCGTGCTGGGCGACGGCCGGCTGTCGCTGCAACGGGAAGATGGCGCCGCCTTCGACATCCTGGTGATGGATGCCTTTTCCTCCGACGCCATCCCGTTGCATTTGCTGACCCGCCAGGCGATGGAGGTCTACCTCTCGCGGCTGGCCCCCGATGGCCTGCTGCTGTTCCACGTCTCCAACAGGCATCTGGATTTGCGTCCCGTGCTGGCCGACCTGGCGGCGGCCATGGGCCTGCAGGCGCACGTCCAGCATGACGAGGCCGATGGCGGCGATGACTACCTGAAGGGCACTGTCTGGGTGCTGCTGGCCCGGCGAGAGGTGGACCTGACGCCGGTCCTGACGGCCGGCCCCTGGCGGCCGCTGCCGGGCAAGCCGGGCCGCCGCATCTGGACCGACGACTACGCCAACCTGCTGGCGGCGATGCGCTGGTGGCGCAAGCTGCGGACGGAAGACTGATGCCAAGTTGCCAAGAGCATGACTTGTCCCATTGATCCTTCGAGACGAGCCTACGGCTCTCCTCAGGATGAAGAAAAGTACTTATTTTTAAATAGTTAACTTCATGCTGAGGAGGGCGCGGCGCGCCCGTCTCGAAGCATGTCCAAGGGTCAATTGTTCGGTATTTCTTCCGGTTTGGGCTTGTGTTCCGGCGGCTTCAGGATCAGCGCCACCTTGCTGGCGAAGCCGGCATCGTCGCCCTTGGCCAGCAGCGGCGCCGCCTCGGCGATGGCGTCGATCAGAGGTTCCAACCAGGCGTTGTCGGCCTTGGAAAAGCCGCGCAGCACATGGCCGGTGACCCGGTCCTTGTGGCCCGGATGGCCGACGCCCAGGCGCACCCGGCGGAAGTCGCGGCCGATCTGGCCGGCCAGGCTGCGCAGGCCGTTGTGGCCGGCCAGGCCACCGCCGCGCTTGACCCGCAGCTTGCCGGGGGCGAGGTCCAGCTCGTCATGAAACACCACGATCCCCTCGGGGGGGATCTTGTAGAACCGCGCCGCCTCGCCGACGCTGCGGCCGGACTCGTTCATGAAGGTCTGCGGCTTCAGTGCTAGCACCCGCTCGCCGGCCAGGCTGCCCTCGCGGACCTCGCCCTGGAAGCGCTTGCGCGGCGCGCCAAAGCCATGCCGGCGGACGATTTCGTCCACCGCCATGAAACCGATGTTGTGTCGATGCTCGGCGTAGCGGCTGCCGGGATTGCCCAATCCCACCAACAGCAGCACGGCGGCCTACTCTTCCTCGCCGCCCTCGGCCTCGGCCGGAGCCTCCTCGCCCTCGACCTCTTCGCCCTCGACGCCTTCCAGGCCTTCCTCGTCCTCGGCTTCCTCTTCCTCGTCGACCGGGGCCACGGTCGGGGCGGCCACGGTGGCGATGGTGAAGTCGCGGTCGGTGATGGTCGGCGCCACCCCGTCGGGCAGGGTGACCGAGCTGATATGCATGGAGTCGCCGATGTCGGTGCCGGTCAGATCGATGTCGATCGATTCCGGAATGGCGCCGGCCTTGCAGCGCACCTCGATCTGATGGCGCACGATGTTCAGCACGCCGCCGCGGCGCAGGCCTTCGCTTTCCTCTTCGTTGGTGAAGACCACCGGCACGTCGATGGTGATTTCCGTCTCATCCGAAAGGCGCAGGAAATCCACGTGCAGCGGCACGTCGGTGACGGCGTGCAGCTGCACGTCGCGGGGCAGCACCTGCTGGGTCTTGTCGTCGGCCCGCAGGTCGAACAAGGTGTTGAAGAAGCCCGGACGCGTCAACAATTTGTCCAGTTCCTTACGGGTTACCGTGATCGGTTGGGGCGGCCGCTTGTCACCATAGATCACGCCGGGCACCAGGCCCTGGCGCCGTGCCGCCCGGGCGGTCCCCTTGCCGACCCGGTCGCGAAATTCGACGTTGATTTCGTTGCTGTCTGACATCTCTATCCTGCTCCACGAGGTTCCGGCGTTGACCATCGGCCCGGGAACCATGGCTGCAATATCCGGCGGCCTCCAGGGGTGCCGCCGCCAGCCAGGCTCGGGACCCATGCGCGCCGTCGGAAGCGGCCCATATACGCGGATCGGCCGGAAAACTCAAACCCTTTGAAGTGTGTTCGCGCCCGTCAAGCAGCGCGGCCATAACCCGCGGCGACCACGCTCTAGTTGTGGAGTCTCATAAGGTTGTTCAGATCCAATCTTGATCGGCTGATTGGGGTTTGCCTTTTTATCCCGGCATGGGGCCTGTGCCAATTGTAGTGGTGCAGCCAGTATGGCAGCTCGTGCTTGCGTTGTTCGGATGATTGATAGGCCTTGGCGTAGGCCCATTCCCTGAGAGTCTGACTCGGAATGAATTCAATGATTTCAAGCTCTTGCGATTCTTCGGCAGAGGAGTTGGATGCTGGCGATCAGCA
>JASLMH010000064.1 GCA_030746635.1 Alphaproteobacteria bacterium
CTATATTGGCGATTTGGTCCAGAAGACCGAGGCGGAGATGCTTCGGACGCCGAACTTCGGCCGCAAGTCGTTGAATGAAATCAAGGAAGTGCTGGCACAGATGGGCCTGCACCTGGGCATGGAAGTCACCGAATGGCCGCCGGAGAACATCGACGATCTGGCCAAGACCTTGGAAACCGAGTTCTAGACGATCGGCGCCGGGACTGATTTCGTTTCCGATCGACGGGGAGATGTGAGATGCGGCACCGCAAGAGTGGACGCAAACTGAACCGCAGCAGCGCGCACCGCAAGGCGATGTTCGCCAATCTCGCCTGCGCCTTGATCAAACACGAGCAGATCCAGACCACGCTGCCGAAGGCGAAGGAATTGCGGCCGATCGTCGAGAAGCTGATCACCCTGGGCAAGCGGGGCGATCTGCACGCCCGCCGGCTGGCCTACGCCCGGCTGCCCGACAAGGCCATGGTCGGCAAGCTGTTCTCGGAACTGGCCGAGCGTTACGCCGATCGTTCCGGCGGCTATATCCGGATTATCCGGGCCAATTACCGTTATGGCGACTGCGCGCCGATGGCCTATATCGAGTTCGTCGATCGCGACGTCGACGCCAAGGGCCAGGATTCCGGCCCCGTGCTGATCGACGAGGACGACGAGGAGGCCGCGGCCTGAGCGCTGCCTGGCGATCACGTCTTGTCGGGGGCAGCCGGTCGGCTGCCCTTGCTCGTTGTGGGGGCGTGTTATGATTGCCCCGTTGGTCGGCGAACCGATGGGAGAACCAGTTTGTTGGCGCGAATGAGGGTAGTGCTGGTGCTTGCGGTCGCCGGCCTGGGCCTTTGGGCTCCGGCGGTGGCCAAGCAGGTGCCGGCCACCCGGGCCCAGGTCGAGTTGTCCTATGCCCCCCTGGTCAAGCGGGCGGCGCCGGCGGTGGTCAACATCTATACCCGACGGATGGTCGAACAGGTGATCCGTTCGCCGCTGTTCAACGACCCGTTCTTTCGGCGTTTCTTCGGCGACCGGTTCGGCCTGGGCGCCGGCCGGCGGCGGCAACGAATGCAGAATTCCCTGGGCTCCGGTGTCGTGGTGACGGCGGAGGGTCTGATCGTCACCAACCATCACGTGATCGACGGGGCGGACGAGATCACCGTGGCGCTGGCCGATCGCCGGGAGTTCGAGGCCGAACTGATGCTGGCCGACGAGCGGACCGATCTGGCGGTGTTGCGGATCGACACCGGTGGCGAGAAGCTGCCGTTCCTGGAACTGCGCGATTCCGACGAGTTGGAGGTCGGCGACCTGGTACTGGCGATCGGCAATCCCTTCAACGTCGGTCAAACGGTGACCTCCGGCATCGTCTCGGCGTTGGCCCGCACCGGCATCGGTGTCTCGGACTTTCAGTTCTTCATTCAGACCGACGCCGCGATCAACCCGGGCAACTCGGGGGGCGCCCTGATCACCATGGATGGCCGCCTGGTCGGCGTGAACACGGCGATCTACTCCCGCACCGGGGGCTCCCACGGCATCGGTTTCGCGGTGCCCTCGAACATGGTGCGGGCGATCATGACCAGCGCGACGGCCGGTTTGAAGCATGTCAAGCGGCCCTGGCTGGGCGCCGGCACCCAGGCGGTGACGGCGGAAATCGCCCAATCCCTGGGTTTGGATCGACCGGCCGGTGTGATGGTCCGTACCCTGTTTCCCGGTGGCCCGGCCGCCAAGGCGGGCGTTCGGGTCGGCGACGTGTTGCTGCGGCTGGACGGCCATCCGCTGAATTCGGCCAATGCCTTGAACTTCAGGCTCGGCACCCGGCGACTCGGCGGCGAGGCCGAGATCACCTTCTGGCGCGATGCGGAGACCAGGACCTCGACCCTGCAGCTTGCCGCCGCGCCGGAGACACCGCCGCGCCAGACGACGCGGCTGGCGGGCCGTCAGCCGCTGGCCGGCGCCACCGTGGCCAATCTTTCGCCGGCCCTGGCCGAGGAACTCAGCATCGACACCCAGATGACGGGCGTCATCGTTCTGGCCGTCGATCGGCGCGGCGCCGCCCGGCAGATCGGCATGCGCGACGGCGATCAGGTGCTGCGGGTCAACGGCGTCGACACCGGCGACGTGGCGCGGCTGGTCGAAGTCCTGGCGGTGCCGGCGCGGGAATGGCAAATCACCATCCGCCGCGGCGGCGCGGTGAAGACCATCCGGGTGTCCATATGAGCAGCCTGTTCGAGGCGGCCGGATTGGACCAGGGACCCGACAGGCCGCTGGCCGAACGGCTGCGGCCGGCCAACCTGGATCAGGTGATCGGCCAGGATCACCTGCTGCGGGGCGAGGGGCCGCTGCATCGGATGCTCGAGGTCGGCCGCCTGGCCTCGATCGTCCTGTGGGGGCCGCCCGGCAGCGGCAAGACCACCATCGCCCGTTTGCTGGCGGCCGGCGTGGGCCTGCATTTCGAACAACTCTCGGCGGTGTTTTCCGGCGTCGCCGATCTGCGCAAGGCCTTCGAGGCGGCCCGCCAGCGCCGCCTGGACGGCATCGGCACCCTGTTGTTCGTTGACGAGATCCACCGCTTCAACCGCGCCCAGCAGGACGGTTTCCTGCCCTATGTGGAGGACGGCACGGTGGTCCTGGTCGGCGCCACCACCGAAAACCCATCGTTCGAATTGAACGCCGCGCTGCTCTCCCGCTGCCAGGTGCTGGTGCTGAACCGCCTGGACGACGCGGCGCTGGAGGAGCTGCTGCGTCGGGCCGAGGCGACCTGCGACCGTCGCCTGCCCCTGGACGAGGCGGCCCGGCAGGCGCTGCGCGTCATGGCCGACGGCGATGGCCGCTTCGTATTGAACCTGGCCGAGGAATTGCTGGCCCTGCCGGAGGATGAGATTCTCGATACCGGCGCCCTAAGCCAGGTCGTGCAGCGCCGGGCGCCGGTCTATGACAAGGCGCAGGAAGGCCACTACAACCTGATCAGCGCCCTGCACAAGTCCCTGCGCGGCTCGGACGTGGACGCGTCCCTGTACTGGCTGGCGCGGATGCTGACCGCCGGCGAACAGCCCCTCTACATAGCCCGCCGGCTGGTCCGCTTCGCCGTCGAGGATATCGGCCTGGCCGATCCGCAAGCCCTGGTGCAGGCCAACGCCGCCAAGGATGCCTTCGACTTCCTGGGCAGTCCCGAGGGCGAACTGGCGATCGCCCAGGCGGTGATCTATCTGGCCACGGCGCCGAAGTCCAATGCCGGCTACAAGGCCATGGCGGCGGCCAGCCGGGCGGCCCGCGATACCGGTTCGCTGATGCCGCCCAAGCATATCCTCAACGCCCCGACCCGGCTGATGAAGGATCTGGGCTATGCCGATGGCTATGTCTACGATCACGGCACCGAAGAAGGGTTTTCCGGTCAGAGCTATTTCCCCGACGACATGCCCCGCGACAGCTACTACCTTCCGGCCGAGCGCGGTTTCGAGCGCGAGGTCGCCAAGCGCATGGCCTATTGGCGGAAGTTGCGCGAGAAGATGGCTGGGGATGAAACCCCATGAAGATGCTGTTGGCGGTGGCGTTCGGCGGTGCCCTGGGCGCGATGGGCCGCCATCTGGTGACCGGCCAGGTGATCCGTTGGGCCGGTGTGGGTTTTCCCTGGGGCACCGTGGCGGTGAACGTCCTCGGCTCGTTCGCCCTGGGCGCGCTGACCGAGTTTCTGGCGCTCAAATGGTCGGCCTCACCGGAGATGCGGGGACTGATGGTGGTCGGCATTCTGGGTGGCTTCACCACATTTTCGGCCTTTTCCCTGGATACGGTGCTGTTGCTGGAGCGCGGCGATCTGCTGCCGGCACTCGGTTATGTGATCGGCCACGTGGCGTTGTCGGTGGGTGGGTTGTTCGCCGGCCTGCAGATTTTTCGCTACCTGTTGACATGAGCGGGGTGGAACACCACGCGGTCAGCGACGACGAGGCCGGTCTGCGCCTGGACCGCTGGTTCCGCCGGCATTTCCCGGAGTTGAAGCACGGCCGCCTAGAGCGGCTGTTGCGCAAGGGGCAGGTCCGGGTCGACGGCGCCCGGGCCAAGTCCGGTCAGCGGCTGAACCCCGGCCAGGACATCCGTGTGCCACCGCTGGACGATAAGCCGGCGGCGAAGCCACCCCGGCCGGTGGACGACAAGGTGGCCGATGATCTGTATCGCCGGCTGCTGCACCACGACGATGCGGTGCTGGTGATCGACAAGCCGGCCGGACTGGCGGTACAGGGCGGCAGCCGCACCAGCCGCCATCTCGACGGCATGCTGGATGCCCTGCGGTTCAACCTCAAGGAACGGCCGCGCCTGGTGCATCGGCTGGATCGCGACACGTCCGGCGTCCTGGTGCTGGCCCGGACGGCCAAGGCGGCGGCGGCGCTGACGGCGGCGTTTCGCGACCAGGCGACCCAGAAACTCTATTGGGCCATCGTCGTCGGCGTGCCCGAGGCGGCGCGGGGGCGCATCGATCTGCCCCTGGCCAAGCGGCCGGCCCCCGGCGGCGGCGAACGGGTCCGCGTGGACCACCGGGAGGGCCGGCCGGCCCTTACCGATTTCGCGGTACTCGACCGGATCGGCCGGCAAGCGGCCTGGCTGGCCCTGGCCCCGCGCACCGGCCGTACCCACCAGCTACGGGCCCATTGCGCCGCCATCGGCACGCCGATCCTGGGCGACGGCAAGTATGGCGGCAAGGCGGCCTTCCTGCCGGGCATGGAACTGCCGGACGGCATGAACCTGCACGCCCGCGCCATCGATATCCCCCATCCCCTCGGCGGGCGGCTACAGGTACAGGCATCGCCGCCGCCGGAATTCCGCAAGACCCTAACAATCCTCGGATTCGATGCGGCCGCCGGCAACGTCGCCGATCCGTTCGCCGAGGACACACTGTGAGCCTGGAAGGTCCCCGGCTAGACTGGATGTCGGAGCCGGGGCGATGAACACGGAAGGAAGACCTTGATGCCAGAGCTGCGGGCCGACGGGGCGAAGCTGTACTACGAAGAGGCCGGGGCGGGCCCGGCGATCATCTTCGTGCACGAGTTTGCCGGCGACCATCGTTCATGGGAGCCGCAAATGCGCTATTTCTCGCGCCGCTACCGCTGTGTGGCCTACAACGCCCGCGGTTATCCGCCGTCCGAGGTGCCGGAGGATCCTGGCCAGTACAGTCAGGACATCGCCGCCGACGATATCGCCGCCGTGCTGGGCGGCCTGGATATCGACAAGGCGCACATCATCGGTTGCAGCATGGGCGCCTTCGCCACCCTGCACTTCGGCCTGCGCTACCCCGACATGGCCCGCAGCCTGGTGGTGGTCGGTTGCGGCTACGGTGCCAAGCAGGACAGCCGCGAGCAGTTCCGCGGCGAGGCCGAGACCTTCGCCGCCTCGTTCGAGGCCGCCGGCATGGCGGCGGTGGCCGCCAGTTACTCGGTCGGCCCGACCCGGGTGCAGTACCAGAACAAGGACCCCCGCGGTTTTGCGGAATTTCAGCAGCAATTCGCCGAACATTCGGCTCTCGGCTCGGCCAGGACCCTGGCCAATGTGCAGGCCCGACGGCCTTCGCTGTACGACCTGGAAGAGGCGTTGGGGGACTTGCGGACACCGACCTTGCTGGTCACCGGCGACGAGGACGAGCCGTGCCTGGACGCCAACCTGTATCTGAAACGCACCATCGACGCGGCCGGGCTGCTGATGTTGCCGCGCACCGGCCATGCCGCCAATCTGGAAGAGCCCGATGTCTTCAACCGCGCCGTGGCCGAATTCCTGGCCATGGTGGAGAACGGCAAATGGGCGCCGCGCGATCCGCGTTCGGTCTCGGGGTCGGCCTTGACCGTTGATGCGGCCAAGGACTGACGGGCCGGTCGTCCGGCGCAGCGATCTGGGGGAAGTCACGACCTTACGCCTGGTCATTCTCGATTGCGACGGCACCCTGGTGGACAGCCAGCAGGTCATCGTCGCCACCATGCACGCCGCTTTCGGCGAACTCGATCTGCCGCCGCCGCCGGCGGAGGCGGTGCGCCGGACCATCGGCCTGTCGCTGGAAGAGGTCATCGCGCGTTTGGCGCCGGCCGGCCAGGAACATCGGTTGGATGCGGTATTTCAGGCTTATCGGCGGCGTTTCTTCGAATGGCGGACGACCGCGAGCGCGCCCGAGCCGCTGTTCCCCCATGCCGGCGAGACGATCGAGCAGTTGATGCTAGAAGGATTTCTTCTTGGCGTCGCCACGGGAAAATCCCGGCGCGGCCTTGACGCGGTGCTGGCCAGCCACGATCTGCAGGACAGTTTCGTAACCCTGCAGACCGCCGACCGGCATCCGGGCAAGCCGCACCCGGCGATGCTGCACCAGGCGATGGCCGAGACCGGCGCGCGGTCGGAAGACACGATCATGGTGGGCGACACCAGCTACGACATGGAGATGGCCGTCAACGCCGGCGTGATGCCGGTGGGCGTGGCCTGGGGCTACCATGACGCCGACGAACTGCGCGATGCCGGCGCCATGGCGGTGCTCGATGACTTCCGGCAACTCCTGCCGTTGCTGACGGACCGATGGGCCGGGCGTTGACACCCTGGCGGCTGATCCTCGGCCTACTGGCTGTCTTGGTCTTGGCTGCCGTCGGCTGGCTCTATTTCGTCGACTACAACGACTACCGCGACGATCTGGCGGCTCGGTTGAGCGATGCGCTCGGTCGGCGGGTCGTTATCGAGGGCGATCTGCACATCAGCCTGGGCCGGCATCCCGGCCTGACGGCGGCAGGGGTGGTGATCGCCAACGCGCCAGGCGGTAGCCGGCCCGAACTGGCCAGGGTGGGACGCCTCAGCGTGGGCTTGGCATGGTCGGCCTTGCTGCGCGGCGAGGCCAGGATCGAGCGGATTGCCCTGGCGGACGCGCGCCTGTTCCTGGAACAGCTGCCGGACGGCGGCTACAACTGGCTGTTCTCGCCGGCCGAAGCGGCGGTGGGCGCCACGCCCCACATCGGCCACATCAGCCTCGAGGGCGGCGAAGTCGTCATTCGTCATGGCGGCCAGGAATGGCTGTTGCGGGCGGTTGCGGTGGCCATGTCGGCGCCCGGCCGCGACCGGCCGGCGCAATTCCAAGGGCAGGCCCGATGGCGTGGCGAACAGATCGAATGGCGGGGCAGCGTCGCCACGCCGGCAAGCCTGCTGGCCAACGCCGAAACCCGGATCGAGGCGAGGTTGGATGGGCTGGGCGGCAACGCGCGGATCGACGGCGTCATCGCCAGGCCGCTGGACGGCGCCGGGGTCGATATCCGGGTCAGCGCGCTGACCCGGGACCTGGCGCCGCTGATGCGCCTATGGACCACGGACCGACCCTTCGCCGGCGCGGCGGAACTGGCGTTGTGGCTGACCGACGGGCAGGGGCCGTTGGCGGCCCGCGAAATCAGGCTGGCGGCGGTGCCGGCACCCGGTGTCGACCTGCGGGCCAGCGGCGAGGTGGCGGACGTGACGGCCTTGGCGGGATTGTCGCTGCGATTGTCCATCGAGGCGGCAAACCTGGCCCAGCTGTCGCCCTTGGTCGGCGGGCAACTGCCCTCCGTCAGATCGGCGCGGCTGGAAGGGCGGATCGGCGGCACCGTCGGCCGTCCGGTTCTGAGCCAGGTGTCGTTGCGGGCGGGGCTGGCGGAGGGCCCGCAACTTACCGCCCAGGGCGGCATCGACGATGTCCTCGGGGCCGGGGGGTTGGATCTGGCGATCCGCTTGCGCGGCGGCGACGGCAAGGCCCTGTCGACGCTGCTCGACACCGCGGTGCCGGATCTCGGCGCCTTCGATATCGCTGCCCGTCTGCATGGCGGCTTCGCGGCGCCGATGCTGGACGGCCTGAAAGGACGATTTGGCGGACCGCGGGGCACGCTGGTCACGGTCGAAGGCGCGATCGGCGAGCCGCTGGCCGGGCGCGGCCTGGATCTGCGGGTGGCGCTGCGGGCCGCCGACCTGGACCGTCTGGCGCCGCTGCTTGGCGCGGCGCTGCCGTCCCTGCCGAACTTCACGGCCGAGGGTCGGATCACCGGCTCGGTGCGTCAGCCCGCCCTCGCCGATCTTTCCCTGCGTGCCGGCGCCAGGCCGGGTCTGTTGCTGACCGGCGCGGGTCGAGTGGCCGATGCCGCCGCCGGCACGGGGTTGGATCTGGCGTTGCGCCTGCGCGGCGATGACGGCGCTGCCCTGACCCGGCTGCTGCGGGCGGAATTCCCGGCGCCCGGCAGCTTCGACATCGCCGCCCGTTTGGCGGGCAGCTACACGGCGCCCAAGGTCACCGAAATCGACGGCCGGTTGCGGCAGCCGGACGGCACCGACATCCGCCTTGCCGGTGACGTTGCCCGGCCGTTGCAGGGCGCTGGCCTGGCCCTGCGGCTGGCCGCCAGCGGCGAGGACCTGAAGAGCTTCGCCGCGACCCAGGGTTTGCAGTTGGGCGATCTGAAGCGGTTCAGAATGGCCGGCGAGCTGAAGGGTGCCGCCGCCGCGCCGGTGCTGGAAAATCTGACCCTCGATGCCAACGGTGCCGGTGGCACTTCGGTGCGTCTGTCCGGCCGGATCGCCGAGCCCCTGGCCGGCCAAGGCGCCGATCTTCGCTTCCAGGTCGATGGGTCGGGCGCGACATTGGCGGCCGACCTGTTCGCGGTCGATCTGGTCGTGCCGGGCAAGCTGGTCGCCGAGGGTCGTTTGCGGGGCGGTGCCTCGGCTTTTCGGCTGGACGATCTGCGGCTGCGCGGCGACATCGGCGATCTGTCAGGCCGTCTGGATGTTGCCTTGGCCGGTCCCCGGCCCGCGTTGCGCGCCGAGTTGACCTCCCGGCGCCTGGATTTCACGCAGGACTCGCCATCAGCGGCGGAACAGGGCGAGGGGGAGGCGCCGGCGCGTATGATCCCGGATCTGCCCATCGACCTGGCGCCGTTGACGGCGTTCGACGGCGATATCGCTTTCCAGGGCGCCGAAATCCACTGGCAGGGATTGACCTTCAAGGATGCCGATCTGCGGGCCCGGCTGCGGGATGGCCGGCTTGATCTGTCCACCGCCCGGGCCGAGTTGGCCGACGGGCGGCTGTCGCTGGCGGGCGCGCTGGACGGTAATGACGTGCCGCGCGCCGATCTTCGGCTGACCCTGGACGATGCGGCTTTTGCTACGCTGGCGCAAGACCTGGCCGAAGTGGACTCGGTCAGCGGCTTGTTGGACCTGCGCGCCGATCTGCGAGCCCGGGGCGCGGACTTGCGGACCATGGTCGCCGGCATGGCCGGCGATCTCTCGATCGTTCTCAGCGATGGCCGCATCGATAACGATTTCCTCGATTTGTTGGGTAAGGATCTGGTGCTGGCGGTGGTCAAATGGTGGTCCACGGAATCGGGGACGCGGATGAACTGCTTCGCCAACGGCTACCGTATCGGCGATGGCGTGGCCGAAAGCCGGGTGCTGTTGCTGGATGCCGAAAACGCCACCATCGTCGGCCAGGGGCGGGTCGACTTGACCAGCGAGGCCATCGAATTTCGCCTGACGCCGCAGCCGAAGAACCCCGGCCTGATCCGCGTGGCGACGCCGATCACGGTCGGCGGTACGCTGGCCGATCCAAGCTTCGCACCCGACCCAGGCGCCGTCGCCGGCGGCGTGGCCCGGGCGGTGGTCGGCAATTTGCTGTTGCCGGGCGTCGGTCTGATCCTGCCCCTGCTGGACGTCGGCGGCGGCGAGAAACATCCCTGCCTGCAGGTGGTCAAGGGCCGGCGCGCCGTCGCCGCGCCGATCACCGAGGAGAAACGGAAAGGCATTGTCGGCCGGATCGGCGGCGCGGTCGGCAAGGGCGCCGAAGCCCTGGGCAAGGGTGCCGGCGCGCTTTTGGAGGGGGCGGGCAAGATCCTGGGCAAGGAATGAAACGGTTTTACGAACGGGTCGGGGTGACGCGTCTGGACGGCGGTCATGGCGTTGAACTGGACGGCCGGCCGATCAAGACGCCGAAGAAGGCATCGCTGTGCCTAGGCAGTCGGACCCTGGCCGAGGCCATCGCCGAGGAATGGCGGCGCCAGGGCGAGGACATCCGGCCCGACACCATGCCGATGCTGCGCCTGGCCAATTCGGCGATCGATCTGGTCGGGGCCGACCGCCGGCGCATCGTCGACAATCTGGCGGCCTTTGGCGGCTCGGACATGCTGTGCTACCGGGCCACCGGGCCCGAGGACCTGGTTCGTCGACAACGGGCGCTCTGGTCGCCCTGGCTGACCTGGGCCGAGCGGGAACATGGTGCCCATCTGCGGGTCACCGACGGCGTGCGGCACATCGACCAGGACCCTTCGGCCCTGGTGGCGCTGGCCGCCGTGGTCGAGCGCAATGACGACATGGAACTGGCGGCCCTGAACGATCTGGTGACCATCGCCAATTCGCTGCTGCTGGCCCTGGCGGTCAGCGCCGGCGCGCTGCCGGTGACCGAGGCCTGGGCCGCCGCGCGCCTGGACGAGGACTATCAGGCGGAGCGTTGGGGCCTGGACGGCGAGGCCGAAGCCCGATCCGAAGCTCTGCGGGCGGAATTCGAACAGGCGGCGCGGTTCCTCGAGCTGCATCGGGCCGGCTAAGCCGCTCGCGGGCGCGATGCGCTTGGCCCTGGGGGCCGCTATCGTGCTATCTAGGTTGGGCTGAAAACTGCCCGAGGGAGGGGGAAGGGTCCATGCAGGACATTCTTCGCCAACTGGAAATCAAACGCGCCGCGGCCCGGGCCGGCGGCGGCGACAAACGCATCGAGGCGCAGCACGCCAAGGGCAAGCTGACAGCCCGCGAGCGGCTGGAATTCCTGCTCGATCGGGGCTCGTTCGAGGAATACGACATGTTCGTCGAGCACCGTTGCCAGGATTTCGGCATGCCCGAACAGCGCATCCCCGGCGACGGCGTGGTCACCGGCTGGGGCACCATCAACGGCCGGCTGGTGTTCGTCTTCAGCCAGGATTTCACGGTGTTCGGCGGCTCCCTGTCCGAGGCGCATGCCGAAAAGATCTGCAAGATCATGGACCAGGCGATGAAGTCGGGGGCGCCGGTGATCGGCCTGAATGATTCCGGCGGTGCCCGTATCCAGGAAGGCGTCACCTCCCTGGGCGGTTACGCCGAGGTGTTCCAGCGCAACGTCATGGCCTCGGGGGTGGTGCCGCAGATCTCGGTGATCATGGGGCCGTGTGCCGGCGGCGCCGTCTATTCGCCGGCGATGACTGACTTCATCTGCATGGTCAAGGATTCCTCCTACATGTACGTCACCGGTCCCGACGTGGTGAAAACGGTGACCCAGGAGGAGGTGACCCACGAGGAACTGGGCGGCGCTTCCAGCCATTCCAGGCGGTCGGGCGTCGCCGACCTGGCCTTCGAGAACGACGTCGAGGCCCTGGCGCGGATTCGCGACCTGTTCGATTTCCTGCCCCTGTCGAACCGCGAGAAACCACCCCGGCGGCCGACCGACGATCCGGTGGACCGGGTCGAGATGTCACTGGACACCCTGGTCCCAAGCGACCCGAAAAAGCCCTATGACATCAGGGAATTGGCGATCAAAGTAGTGGATGACGGCGAGTTCTTCGAGATTCAGCCCGATTTCGCCGGCAACATCGTCATCGGGTTTGGCCGGATCGACGGCACTACCGTAGGCCTGGTCGCCAACCAGCCAATGGTGCTGGCCGGCTCCTTGGACATCGATTCCAGCCGCAAGGGCGCGCGCTTCGTACGCTTCTGCGATTGTTTCAACATCCCCATTCTGACCTTCGTCGACGTACCCGGCTTCCTGCCCGGCACGGCCCAGGAATACGGCGCCCTCATCAAGCACGGCGCCAAGCTGCTCTATGCCTATGCCGAGGCGACGGTGCCCAAGGTCACGGTGATCACCCGCAAGGCCTATGGCGGCGCCTATGACGTCATGGCCTCGAAACACCTGCGCGGCGACGTCAACTTTGCCTGGCCGGCGGCGGAGATCGCGGTGATGGGCTCCAAGGGCGCGGTGGAGATCATCTTCCGCTCGGAACTGGACAACCCGGAGCGGATCGAGGCGTTGACCGATGAATACCAACAAACCTTCGCCAATCCGTTCGTCGCCGGTCAGCGCGGCTACATCGACGATGTCATTCTGCCCCACAACACGCGCCTGCGGGTGGCCCGGGCCCTGACCATGCTGAAGAACAAGCAACTGGAAAATCCCTGGAAGAAGCACGGCAACATCCCGCTGTGAGTGGACCACTGGTATTCGTACGATGTTCAACAAGATCCTGATTGCCAATCGCGGCGAGATCGCCTGCCGGGTGATCCGTACGGCACGGAAAATGGGTATCGCCACCGTCGCCGTCTATTCGGAAGTGGACGTCGACGCCCTGCACGTCGAGATGGCCGACGAGGCGTTGGCGATCGGCCCGGCACCGGCGGCCGAAAGCTACCTGGTCGCCGACCGTATCCTTGACGCCATCAAGCGCAGCGGCGCCGAGGCGGTGCATCCGGGCTACGGTTTCCTGTCCGAGAACGCGGAATTCGCCGAGGCGCTGGCGGCCGCCGGCGTCGCCTTCATCGGGCCACCAGCCTCGGCGATCCGGGCCATGGGCGACAAGATCACCTCGAAGAAACTGGCCCAGGAGGCCGGCGTCAGCACCGTTCCCGGCCATTTGGAGGTGATCGCCGATGCCGACGAGGCGGTGCGGATCGCCACCGATATCGGCTATCCGGTGATGCTCAAGGCCTCGGCCGGCGGCGGCGGTAAGGGCATGCGCATCGCCTATTCCGACGACGAGGCGCGCGAGGGCTTCGTCTCGGCCGCCAACGAGGCCCGCTCCAGCTTCGCCGACGACCGGGTGTTCGTCGAGAAATTCGTCGAGGAACCGCGCCACATCGAAATCCAGGTCCTGGCCGACGGCCACGGCAAATGCATCTACCTGGGCGAGCGGGAATGTTCGATCCAGCGCCGCCATCAGAAGGTCATCGAGGAGGCGCCGAGCCCGTTCTTGGACGCCGAAACGCGCCGCCAAATGGGCGAGCAGGCGGTGGCGCTGGCCCAGGCGGTCGACTATTGCTCCGCCGGTACGGTCGAGTTCATCGTCGACGGCGCCCGCAATTTCTACTTCCTGGAAATGAACACCCGCCTGCAGGTCGAGCATCCGGTGACCGAGATGGTCGTCGGTTTGGATCTGGTGGAGCAGATGATCCGGGTGGCGGCGGGCGAAGAACTCACCGTCACTCAGGACGACGTCCGCCTGGACGGTTGGGCCATGGAATGCCGGCTCTATGCCGAGGATCCCTACCGCGGCTTCCTGCCCTCGACCGGCCGGCTGGTGCGCTGTCAGCCGCCTACCGAAGGCGACCGGGTGCGGGTCGACACCGGCGTCGTCGAAGGCTCCGAGATCACCCTGTTCTACGATCCGATGATCGCCAAGCTGGTCACCTGGGGCCGTGACCGCGGCGAGGCGATCGCCGCCATGCGGGAGGCGCTGGACGGCTATTACCTGCGCGGCATCAGCCACAACCTGGATTTCCTGGGTGCCCTGATGCGGCATCCGCGTTTCGTCGACGGGCGGCTGACCACCGCCTTCATCGACGAGGAATATCCCGATGGCTTCGCCGGCGCGCCACGCGACGGCGAGGTGCTGGACGCGCTGCTCTCCGCCGGCGTGTTGATCCAGCGGCGGGTGGCCGAGCGCGATGCCTCCATTGGCGGGCAGTTGCCGCACTATCGGCCGGCCCACGGCGACGATTGGGTGGTCTCGATCGACCGCCAGGACCGCGCCGTCACCGCCACCCCGGCCGAGGACGGCTTCGACGTCGAGCTGGACGGCCGTCTGATCGCGGTACGCAGCTATTGGCGGCCGGGGCAACGGCTGTTCAACGGCACGGTGGATGGCCGCCATATCACCATCCAGGCCGACCCGGCGCCGGACGGCTATCGCCTGAGTCACGGCGGCGTCAGGGCGACGGTGGTGGTGCGGACGCCGCGGGCGGCCGAACTGGCCGCCCTGATGCCGGACAAGCCGCCGCCCGATACCTCCAAGTACCTGCTGTGCCCGATGCCCGGGCTGGTGGTCTCGCTGGAGGTGGCGGCGGGCGACGAGGTCAAGGCCGGGCAGGCCCTGGCGGTGGTCGAGGCGATGAAGATGGAGAATATCCTGCGGGCCGAGCGCGACGCCGTGGTCATGGCGGTGCGCGCCGCCCCCGGCGACAGCCTGGCGGTCGACGAGGTGATCCTGGAATTCGAATAGAGGCGGGGGCACGGCCATGGCGACCAGCCGCAAGACGGTCCGGGCGGTCATGCGCGGTCGGGTCCAGGGCGTCTGGTATCGCGGCTGGACGGTGGACGAGGCGACCACCCTGGGCCTGTCCGGCTGGGTGCGTAACCGCTTCGACGGCAGCGTCGAGGCGGTGTTCGCCGGACCCGGCGACGACGTTGACGAGATGCTCCGGCGCTGCCACGACGGCCCGTCCGCCGCCCGGGTTGGCACCGTCGAGGTCGAACCCTGGTCCGGCCGGGTCGAAGCCGGCTTCCGTCAACTGCCGAGCGGCTGACTTGGCGATGGCCATGCCAACAAGCAAGCCACGCGAACCGACGAGAAACCGAAATGTGCAACCAACGAGTAGGAGGACGCCGTCATGGCATGGAAGAACATCGAGATCGAACGTAGGGGCGCCGTCGCGATCGTGCATTTCGATCGCAAGGGCAGCCTGAACGCCTTTAGCCAGGAGCTGGTTTTGGAACTGACCGAGGCCGGCCAGAGTTTCCACGGTGATTTGGAAACCCAGGCAGTGGTGTTGGCCGGTGCGCCGGAGGCGTTTTCGGCTGGCATCGATCTGCGCGATCGGACCCTGTGGGAAACCGAGAAGATGGACGATTTGGCTTTGCGGGAGCGGTTCTATCGCGGCGTGCGTCTGTGCCGGACCTGGGAGCAGATGCCGCAAATCACCGTGGCGGCGATGGAACGGATGGCGGTTGGCGCCGGCGCCGCCATGGCCCTGGCCTGCGATTGGCGGGTGCTGGGCAGGAGTGCTTTCATCTATGTGCCGGAAGTGAAAATCGGCATGAACCTGCAATGGGGCGCTCTGCCCCGGTTGATCAGTCTGGTCGGCCCGGCGCGGGCCAAGCGGATCACCCTGATGTGCGAGAAGATGCCGGCCGAGATGGCCCTGGACTGGGGCCTGGTGGACGAACTGGCCGACGATGGCGGGACGGTGGACAAGGCGCTGTGGATGGCCGAGACGGCGGCCGGGATGCCGGCGGTGACGGTGCGCATGGTCAAGGAGGCGGTCAATGCCACGGCCAATGCCCTGCACCACACGGCGGCCTATGCCGACGCCGATCAAAGCCAGCTTTGCGCCGGTTTCGCCGAGGCCATTGCCGCCCGCGAGAGTTTCTCGGGCTAAAGCATTTCTCGTCTAATCCAAGCCACCCGCTCCCCCGTCCCAACCACCCCAAGGGTACCATCTGTGGGTGGTTGGGACGGGGGAGCGGGTGGCCCGGTGAAAATGGACGTGCGCTAGTTGCCCAACTGATCCAACAGCTCCCGGGCCTCGCCGCCCAGTTTCGGGTCGGCCTTGGCGGCGGGGCTCTTGATGATCTCCTGCAATTCCCGGCGGGCTTCGTTGAGCCGGCCCAGTTGGCTCAGCGCCACCGCCATGTGATAACGGATGCGCGGATGGCGGGAGGCCCGGGCGTTGGCCTCGCGCAGCAGGGTCAGGCCGCGCGCCGCCTGGCCGCTTTGCACCAGGATCCAGCCCAGGGTGTCGATCACGGCGGCATCCTCGGGCGCCTTCTCATAGGCTTTCTCGGCGAATGACAGGGCCCGTTTGTCGCCGGTCTCGTGGTACAGCCAGGCCAGGTTGTTGAGGGTCGAAGGATCGTCGGGCTTCTCCGCCAGCATCTTTTCGTGCGCCGAGATGGCGGTCCGCATCCGGCCGACGTCGATGTAGGCGGCGGCCAGGGTGCGGCGGGCCAGGCTGTCCTCAGGGTGGTCCCTGGTCCAGGATTCGAGGCCACTGATCGCCTGATCGCCGTCGCCGGCATGGCGCTTGGCCAGATACAGGCGGATCGCCAGATCGCCGTTCTCGCCGGCGACCTCGATGCTGGCCCGATAGGCCTCGACCGCCTTCGGGTATTTCTTCGATGCCATCATGACATCGCCCAACAGGCGCTCGCCAAAGCCCGATTTCGGCATCGTCAGGCGCAATTTCTCGGCCCGCTCGACCGCTTCCTCCAGCTTGCCGAGGCGGATTTCCAACTCGACGATCGCCGCCTGGGCGGCCAGCAAATCGGGCGCCACCCAGACCGCCCGGCGCAGGGTGTCATAGGCGCCTTCGATGTCATCGACCTGCCGTTGCAGGCGCGCCACCCGCAACAGGTCGGGAGCCGAATCCGGGCGCATGTTGGCCATGCGGCGGAACGTCCTGATCGCCGCGTCGGAAGCCCCGGTCTTCAATTCCGCCAGACCGACCGCGGCCATCACCGACAGGTTTTGGCCGTGATCCTGTTTCAGGCGGGTGGCCAGAAACAATGCGTTCTCCGAACGGCCGGCACGGTGATACAGATCGATCAGGTGGAGTTGCGAGGCGACGTCGGTCTTCTTGAAGGCGCCCACTTTCTCCAGCCACTTGATGGCCTCGGTCAGATCGCCCTGTTTCTCGGCGATCGAGGCCAGGGCGACCATCGGACCGATCGCCAACGGATCCGCCTCCAGCATGGCATTGAACCTGTTCCGGGCCGCCTTGAAATCGCCCTCCTGAATGTCCAGACGGGCCAGATTGGACTGCGCCGGTTTGTAGTCGGGGCGCAGCGCCAATGCCCTCTCGAAGTTCTCCCGGGCACCGATGCGATCACCCTTGCCCAAAAGGGCGCCGCCCTTGAGGTTGTAGGCAAGCGGGCTCTCGCCCCGGCTTTCGATCATCCGGTCGGCCACCTCTGCCGCCTCGTCGTATTGCCGCAGGCGCAGGTGCACCAAACCCAACAGAGTGGCGGGTTTCTCGGCCTTGGGGTCCTTGGCCAGGGCGGTTTGCAAATCGTCGATCGCCTGCGCCGATTCACCTTCGGCCAGATGGCTCATGGCGAGGCGGGTGCGCAGGGAGGTCCGATCCGGCATCAGACCGACCGCCTGTTCGAGCAGGTCGGCGGCTTCCTGGCCCTTGCCGGTGCGCATCAGGGCAGTGCCCAGGAGGGCTTTTGCCTGCCAGTCCTCCGGCGCCAGTTCCAACACCGGTCGCAGCACGCCGACGGCGCGTGCCGCCGATCCGGTCCTGATCAAGATGCCACCCAGCAGATTGCGGGCGCCCGGATGGTTGGGCGCCACCTTGAGGTATTCGTCCAGGTAGAAGCGGGCGTCATCCAGCTTGTCCAAGGCGTTGGCCACGACGCCGGCCAGCAGCAAGGTCGGCCCATGGGCGCGGACGAACTTGGGGTCGAAGCTGCGGATCAACTGGTCGGCCTGGCGCAACGCATTCATCGCATCGCGCTGCCTGCCCATGCGGCCGAGTACCAGGGAATGCAAATAGATCGCTTGCGGATCGCCGGCGTCGACCCGGCGGGCGTATTCCAGATCGACCAGAGCCTCTTCGGGGCGGTCGAGGTCGATCAACGCGGTGGCGCGGCCGATGCGGGCGGGGATGTGTCCCGCCACCTTCTCGATCGCCTTGCTGTAGGCGATGACCGCTTCGGGAAACCTCCGTCGCAGGCGATGGATTTCGCCATTGACGTACCAGACATCGTGGAAATCGGAATCCAGGGCGGCTGCCTTCTGGGCCAGTTCCTCGGCTTCCGCGAAACGTCCGAGGCGCAGCAACACCCGGGCTCGGCCCAGGGGCGGGGCGGGGTTGTCCGGCGCCAGGATCGCCGCCTGGGAAAAATCGTCCAGCGCTTCCTCGAAACGCAGCAGTTCATAATTGGCGGTCCCCCGGGCGGTCAGCAGGCGGGCTTCGACGATTGGCGAGCGATTGGTCGGGACGATCTTTTCAAGCAGTTCGCGGAACTTGCGCTGCAGCAGGTAAGCCTGGGCCAAGGGGCCGATGACGATCTCTTCGTCGGCGCCGGCCTTGCGCGCCAGTTCGAGGTCCCGTTCCGCTGCCGCGGCGGCGCCAACGCGAAGATGGGCCCGGCCGACCAGAATGCGCGCCGCCAGGTTGCCGGGGTTTTCCTGCAGGACGTTCTTCAGCTGGATGATGGCGCCGGCATAGTCGCCCCGATTGAAGCGGACCAGGGCGTCCTCGTAGAAACCCGAAGTGTCGCTGGTCGTCACCGTGGCCCGCACGGGGGCCGCCGCCATCGCCGCCAGCAGAATGGCGCCAAGCAACGCACCGGCCCAGCTTGGCGCCGGCAGGCGCCCGACGACGGCCTGCCGCGCACCGACGCTGGCCATGCTGGCGGGTTCCATCGGCGGCTGGTGGGCTGTCATCGGTGTGCTCCGGTCGGGCACCAGTCTACACCAATCCGACCGGCGATTGGCCAATGACTAGCCGACTATCGGGTGTCGGGACCTCGGAGCCGCACGCCTGGTTACAACTCAACGGTGCCGGCCACCGGTCGCGCACGATTCCCGAACTCGTGCAAGCAACCGATCAGACCGAACGCGCCGCCTGTTTGCCGCGCCGGCGGCGGCGGGCGATCGCCAATCCGGCCAGGCCAATGCCGAACACCAGCATGCCGGCCGGTTCCGGCACTTGCGGGGTGTCCGGCGGGAAGTAGGTGCCGATGATGTCGGTGATGCCGCCCGAGCCGCCCATGATGATCTCCATGCGGCGAACGCCCGTGACATTGAAGACCATGCGGCCCCAACGATTGTCGCCGATGTTCGGGACTTCGACCTCGCCGTCGCTGTCGACCGGGGTGAATGTGGGCCCGGTCTCGTTGTCGCCGAAGGACTGATAGAAGTAACCGGTCATGGCCGCCGTATCGCCGGCGTTCTGATAGAACTTCACCAGCGTGGGTTCGCCGGATTCGATATCGACGAAGTCGATCTGCTGGATATTGACGTCGGCGTCGAAGTCGAACACGAACTTGCCAGCCGGTCGCGCGCCGATGTCGTCAGGTTTGTTACACACGCCGTCGCCGCAGCCGTAGCTGTTTTCCTGCAGGATGAGGAGGTTGTTCACGTCCGTGCGGCGGTCGAGATAGTCGCTGAGGGTACGGAATCCCTGCTGGCCGTCCATTGCCGGATTGGCCTCCAGGTCTCGGTCTCTGGTGCCGGTCTGGTTGGTGTCGAAGATCACGGCGTCGATTTCAGTGTCGTCGGGTTTGTAGGCTCTGATGGTCGCTCCGACGTCGGTGCTGCCGGTGCCGCCGACGAACGAGCCGATGCCCGGGGCATATTGGTCATTGATGACGCGTCCGTGGCCCAGCCCGTTGAAGGTCAGGCTCCACGGCTCGGCGGCGGCCGGGCCGCCCAGGCCCGCCAGGCAGCCGATCGCCAGCAATATGACCGCAACGTATTTCAACTGGGCACCCAACCGCGATCCCAATTCAGCCGAACCCTCACACCAACATGCAAGCTTCGCAGCAATCCCCCCCTGAACGCAGTGACCAAGGTCACAGGCGATGCCATCACGCGGACGACCGCTAGCCCAACGCTCTGCTATCGAAGCAGCAACGCGGTCGCGCCACACACGTCGAGAGTTCCCACGAGTGGTCATCTCGTAAGCGCGCAGCAACCCGTTGGTGGACATTCTTGTCCACCACGGTACACCGGCAACAGCCTTCTTCCTCACGCAGCCATCCGTCGTTTTCGGGATAAACCCGGATGGTGCCCTCACGTTTCAATCTTAGCGTTTTGTTTACCGTACAGCAGCGAGGGGTGTTTGGCCACTAAAAAGGTGGTTAATTTCTAAGCGTTTGATGGCCAAATGCGGCTCACCGATGCCGCCGTTTGCCGCTCTATTTCTGGCTGGAATCGGCGTCTCGGAACCGGGATCGCAGCGTGGGTCCAAGGTCTATTCAAGCGAGAATTGGGGGGAAACAGCGCCCTATCATGTCAACGGCGGCGAAACACCTTCCGGTAGCGGCGTCTCGAAAACGTTCAGGGTCATTGAAACCAGGGCGTAATAGCCCAGGATGCCGACCAGGTCGACCACGCCCTGTTCACTCAAATGTGTCACGGCGCGTTGATAGGTTGCCTCGCCAACCCGGCACGATTCGTACAACTCCACACAGAAATCGTACAGCACGGCCTCGTCCTCGCGTTCGAAGCTCGGACGCCGACGCTGCCTGACCGCCTCGATGACCTCGTCCGCCAGCCCGGCGTCGCGGGCCATTGGCGCGTGCGCGTACCATTCGAACTGGGCCGTCCAGTGGCGCGCCGTCAGCAGGATCGCCAGCTCCGACAGGCGTGGCGGTAACGCGCTTTTGAAGCGCAGGTGTTCCCCCAACTTCTGCGCCCGGTCGGCCAACGCCGGGCTGCGCAGCCAGGCCTGGAACGGCCCGCCCAGGCGGCCGCGCGGACCGGCCATGATGTCATCGTGGACGCGGCGCTGTTCGCTGGACATCTGCTCGGGCGTCAGGGTGGAGATGCGCGGCATGTCTGGTTCCTCGTGCATGGCGGCGGCGACGGCTCGGTCCGGACCCTGGAAACCGGCGTCCGGATTGTCAAGATCCCGGGTGGGTTTGGCCGGGAAGCGATTGGGCCGTTAGATCGACGCGAACCAACGGCGGCGGGCCAGCAGGAACAGCCACAAGGCCAGCCCGAACAGCGGCAATCCGCCGGGTTCGGCCACCGTTTGCGGCTCGTCGCCGCTGCCGCCGCCATGCGCGTCCGCGTCGTGGGAATAGGGCGCCACCCGCGCCCAGTAGTGGGTGCGATGGCCGTCGTTGTCGACGGCAATGCCGCTGAGATCGACATGCAGCCAGACGAAGTCGGTGTATTCCACGTTGTAGTTCTGGATATCGCCGGTGCCGGCCGGATCGCCGGGATCGTTCGGATCGTAGTCGTCGTCGTAGTCCCAGATGTCCTGGCCGGCGGTTTTGACCTCCAGGTCGGCCAGTTCGTATTCGAAATAATAGGCCGGATAGATGTCGTGCGGCGACAACGGCTCCGGCGTGCCATAGACCGCCGGTCCGGTGGGCGCGATTTCATTGCCGTCGCCGTCACGCAAGGTCACGGTGCCGCCTGGATTGTCTTCGAAATCCTCCTCCTGGATGGCGATCCACAGGCGCACGTCTTCGATGACGTCGATTTTCGAGGGTTTCCGCGCGCCGACCACGTTCAGGTCGAAGGGGTTGTCGGTGGTGAACCAGCTTTCCGTGATGGTCTCGGCGTTGTCGCCGGTGCCGGCCACGATCTCCTCGAAATAGGTGGCGTCGGGCAGATGCAGTTGCAGGGTCGGCAGCGCCGTCGCCGGCCCACCGGCCAGGGCGCCAAACCAGAGCCCGGCGCAGACGGCTATCCACCGCCTTCGCCAATTTGCAACCACCTTCGGCATCGTACCCGTCAATCTGCCCTCACGCAGGCGCCACCTTTATGGTTAAGCTGCCTAACATAATTATTCTTGCAAGAAGCATGCCAGATTCGAAAATTCCATAAAAACAATGCCTTACGTGTCAAATTCCCAAGAAATCCACAGGCAAGTGTAAAGTATGCCGACACCATCGTTCGAGCTTCGGCCCAGGCGTACCGGTGGGTTCCCCATTCCCTTATAAATGGGGTTTGTCGACACCAAAATCCACCTGGAAGGTGCTGCCATGCCGGCTTTCGAAACCCGATATGGAGGCACCGCCGGCGCAAGGATCGGCCGGCGAGGAGGGTTCGCCGGCAGGCGTCAGTTCGTGGTGGTCGCTTTCGCCTTCAGGCCGATCACCCGGCCGGCGTAGGGCGTCGGCGGCAGGGCCCGATGCGCCGCCTGGATGGCCTCCAGTCGGGCCAGCACGTCATCGCTCATCGGCGCCGCCCGCCGGGTCTCCAGCGAGACATGCAGGCTCATCAATTCATTGGTGGCGGCCAGATAGCCCTCGTCCGCATGGTGCATTTCGTGGATGTAATGGATGCGCTTTTCGTCGAAATCCAGCAATTGGGTGGTGAAGCGCAGGGGATCGCCCTCGGCGACCTCGCGGTTATAGGTGATGTGGCCTTCGAGGGAGAAGGTGGTGATCCGCTGTCGCTTTCGGTGGGCCCGGTCGAGGCCGACGAAGTCCAGGAAGGCGTCGGTGGCGAAATCGAACACCACCAGGTAGTAGCCCATGTTCATGTGGCCGTTGTGGTCGATCCAATCCGGCCGCACGGTATCGCGGTAGCTGTCGAAGGGGCTGGGCAGGGTCATCACGGGCTGGGCTGAAGGGCTGCGGCGAGCCGTAGTTATAGGCGAGGGCGCGAGCGCCGACAATCGGCTCCCGCGCGGCGCCAGCCCGAAGGCCTCGCCAAACCGCTTGTACGACCGTTCATGGGCTTCGAAATCGTAGCTGATGGTTACCGCCACCAATCCCCCGAACCGCCTAGTGGGCGATATCGGTCGGATCGCGACGCTGGCCGGAGGGCCAGCCGTGGCGGGAGGTGAAGTCGATCAGGGCTTCCAATGGCCGGCCGTGCGGTGGCGCGGCCGGATCCAGGACCACGGTGCGTGCCGCCGCCGCCGGTTCCAGTGGCCGCCGGGCGGTGCCGGGCGGGATCGCCGATGCGGGCAGCAGGCAGAGGCCGACGCCGGCCGCCACCAGGGCAGCGGCGCGGCCGATTTCGCCGGTGCGGCAGACCACCAACGGCTCGGCCGCCGCCGCCGCCAGGCCCCGGCGCAGATCGCGCAGGTCGTGCAGGCCGGTCCAGACAACCAGGGCCTGGCCGTGCAGGTGTTCCAGGCGCAGGGCCGGCATGCGGCCGAGGGCATGATGCGGCGGCAGGGCGGCGACCGTGCGCTCGCGATACAGCGGCCGCTGGCGCGGACTGGCGGCGCCGGCCAGGGTGAGGGCGGCGTCCAGGCGGCCGCCGGCCAGGCGTTGGCCCAGGGCGTCCGGTGCCGCCTCCACCAGGCGCAGGGCGATGTCGGGATGGGCGGCGCCGAACGCCGCCAGGCAGCCGGCGATGGGGGCGATGGCCAGTTCATCGGCCAGACCCAGCCGCAGGGGCTCCCGCGCCGGTGCCTTGGCCATGTCGCTCCTGGCTTCGTCCACCTCCCGCAGGATAGCGCGGGCACGGAGTTGGAACCGCTGGCCCGCCTCGGTCAGGCCGGCCGGCCGCGCTTGGCGGTCCAGCAGTGGCGCCCCCAGTTCGTCTTCCAGTTTGGCGATGGCGGCGGACAGGGTCGGCTGCGAAACGAAGGAACGCTCGGCGGCCTGGGTAAAGCTGCCGGTTTCCGCCACCGCCAGGAAATACCGCAAGTGGTTGAGGTTCATGAGCTAGGTTATCATAGAATTCGTCAATGATCATTATCATATATATTGATTTCATCTATTAAACTCCAAGGTTTATGGTCCACCGATGGCCCGATACGAACCCTGCGACCCGGACTTCGCCGACCGCATCGCCGGCAGCTTCGCCAGGCAGTCGTTCATGGCCACGATCGGTGCCTCGCTGCGCCGGGTGGAGCCGGGCCGGGTGGAGATCGTGCTGCCGTGGCGGGATGACCTGACCCAGCAGCACGGGTTTTTCCATGGTGGTGTCGTCGGCACCCTGGCCGACAACGCCGGCGGCTACGCCGCCTTCACCCTGTTTCCGGCCGATGCCTCGGTGCTGACCGTGGAGTTCAAGCTGAACCTGCTGGCGCCGGCCCGCGGCCGGCGGCTTCTCGCCGTCTCCAAGGTAGCGCGCCCGGGCCGCACCTTGACGGTCTGCCAATCCGACGTGTTCGGCCTGGAGGGGCGCCGGCGCAACTACTGCGCCACCGCCCTGGTGACGTTGATGTGTCTGCCCGGCAAACCGGATACCCCGGAAATGGCCGATGGCCAGGTGCCGGTAGTTGCCTGATCGGGCCGCTCGCCTATTCTGTTGCCAAGCTGCCTATTTGCCCTTGACCCGGGAGGATCGTGATGATTCCCAATGCCCTGCCCAGCTTCGATTTCGGCCTCGGCGAGACCGCCGACATGATGCGCCATTCGGTGGCCGCCTTCGCCGCCGACCGGATCGCGCCAATCGCCGCCCAGGTTGACGAGAGCAACGAGTTCCCCCGCGAATTGTGGCCGCGCCTGGGCGACCTGGGCGTGCTGGGCGTCACCGTCGAGGAGGACTATGGCGGCGCCGGCATGGGCTATCTGGAACATTGCGTGGCGATGGAGGAAATCAGCCGCGCTTCGGCCTCCATCGGCCTCAGCTACGGCGCCCATTCCAACCTCTGCGTCAACCAGATCCGGCGCAACGGCTCGGAGGCGCAGAAGCAAAAATACCTGCCCAAGCTGGTCAGCGGTGAGCATGTCGGCGCCCTGGCCATGAGCGAGCCCGGGGCCGGCTCCGACGTCGTCTCGATGCGGCTGCGGGCGGAGAAGAAGGGTGACCGCTACGTCCTCAACGGCAACAAGATGTGGATCACCAACGGCCCCGACGCCGATACCCTGGTGGTTTACGCCAAGACCGATCCGGCGGCCGGGGCGCGGGGCATGACCGCCTTCCTGATCGAACGGGAGTTCCCCGGCTTCTCGACGGCCCAGAAGCTGGACAAGCTGGGCATGCGCGGCTCGAACACCTGCGAATTGCTGTTCGAGGATTGCGAGGTGCCCGAAGAGAATGTGATGGGCGAGCTCGGCCGGGGCGTCAACATCCTGATGAGCGGCCTGGACTACGAACGCCTGGTGCTGTCGGCCGGCCCCCTGGGCATCATGCAGGCCTGCATGGACGTGGTCATGCCCTACATCCACGAGCGCGAGCAGTTCGGCCGGCCGATCGGCGAATTCCAACTGATGCAGGGCAAGATCGCCGATATGTACACCACCATGAACGCCGCCAAGTCCTATGTCTATGCGGTGGCCCGGGCCTGCGACCGCGGCGACACCACCCGGGCGGATGCCGCCGGCGCCATCCTGTACGCGGCCGAGAAGGCGACCTGGATGGCCCTGGAGGCGGTGCAGGCCCTGGGCGGCAACGGCTATATCAACGAGTATCCCACCGGCCGCCTGCTGCGCGACGCCAAGCTGTACGAGATCGGCGCCGGCACCTCGGAAATCCGGCGCATGCTGATCGGCCGCGAGCTGTTCAAGGATACGGCGTGAGAATTCAAGAATAGCCGGCGGCGATCTGCCGCAGGCCGGCCAGGGCGGTCTCCTGGACCTCGGCGTCGACCGGGTCGTCGCGATAGACCAGGAAGGACGGGCGCTGGAAAGACGGCGCCCCGATCACTTCGTGCAGTTGACCGTCATTGATCCAGGCTTCGGCGGTGGCTCGGGCCAGATAGGCCGAACCGCCATGGGCCAGGATGTGGTTCAGGGCGACGTTGGGCAGGGGCACGGTCAGTCGCGGCAGGTCCATGTCCGGGAAAGCCTCGGCATGGGCGGTGCGGAAGTCGTAGCTCCAATCCACGAAAACGTAGTCGTCCAGCCAGCCGGAGGCGACATCGCGCGGCTGGGTCGATACCAGCACCAGTTCGTCGACGTACAGGGTTTCCACCGTCAGGCCGGGCCGGGTCTGCGGCAGGAACAGCACCGCGATGTCCAGCAGGGCATCGTCCAGTTGCCGCATCAGGGCGGTGGAATAGTCGGATTCGATGCGGATCGCCACGTCGGCGTGCCGTTGCCGCATCCAGGCCAGCCATTCCAGCGCCAGCCATTCCGTCAGCGCCTGTTGAATGCCCAGGGCGCAGGCGGCGCGCAGCGCGTCGGGCAGGGCCAGGGTCTGGCGGCCCTGTTCCCAGGCCCGCACGGCGACGTCGGCATGGCGCCACAGGCGC
>JASLMH010000065.1 GCA_030746635.1 Alphaproteobacteria bacterium
CAATTGGTTCCGGGCGGCCTATCTCGACCGCTACAACACCCCGCCGACCGGCGGCGCCTATCAGTTCGCCCAGGGCGTGCTGGCCGCCAAATATGCCTATGACAAGGCGGCGGCGGCGAACGGCGGCAAGTTCCCCTCGCAGGACCAGGTGCTGGACGCCTTGACCGGCGCCACCTTCGAGGGCATTGCCACGACCGTCAAATTGGCCGTCGGCAACGGCCATCAGGCGGTGACCGACTACATGCTTGGCCGGTTGAAGTGGGACAAGGAGAAGGGCGAGCCGACCCTGGTCGACGTCCTCAAGTTCAAGGGCGAATGTCTGATGCCACCCAATGGCGTCAAGGGCGTGCCCTGGCTTAAAGGCGGCATGAAGGGCGCCAGTTGCTAGTACCGATCCGGACCGGGGGCGCCGTTTCCGGTGCCTCCGGTTCGATCCGCCTTCATTCCAACTGAACGAGCGAGTTCGCCGTGACCCAACAGATCGTCGCGATCATCGTCGACGGGCTGGTCTATTCGTCGTACCTGTTCATGGTGGCGGTGGGATTGACCGTTATCTTCGGCGTGATGAAGATCCTCAACGTCACGCATGGGTCCTTCTATGCCTTCGGCGCCTACCTGGCGGCGACCCTGGTGGGCATCTACTACGAAACGGACTTGCCGGAATTCGGCGGTTTCCTGATGCTGTTTCTCGCCGCCATCACCGTCGGGCTGTTCTTGGGCGTTATCCTGGAACAGGGGTTGTTACGCTTCCTCTATCATCGCGACGAGCACATCATCGTGCTGGCGACCTTCGCCATGTTCCTGGTGCTGGAAGACGTGATCATCATGATCTGGGGGGTCGATCCGTATTTCGCCTATCAGCCGATGGCGCTGTTGGAGGCGAGCGATATCGCCGGCGTGCCGTTTGACAACTACAGCCTGACGCTGATCCTGCTGGCGCTGGTGGTCGGCACCGCCCTGTGGTTCGGCTTGACCAAGACCAAGTGGGGCAAGTTGTTGCTGGCGGTGATCTACGATCGCGAACTCAGCCAGGCCATGGGCATCAATGTCACGGTGGTGTTCCTGGTCACTTTCGTTATCGGCGCCATGCTGGGTGCCCTTGGCGGGGCCTACCTGGCGCCGACAATTTCGGTATCGCCGGGCATCGGCGTCGAGGTCATCGTCCTGGCCTTCGCGGTGGTGGTGATCGGCGGCATGGGCAGCATCCCGGGGGCGATGATCGGTGCGGTGGTGGTCGGCTTATCGCGTGCCGCCGCCGTGCACCTGTTTCCGGAGGTCGAATTGTTCGTGATCTACGCCATCATGGCGGCCGTCCTGGCCTTTCGGCCCGAGGGACTGTTCGCGCCGGCCAAGGCGAGGAAAATCTGATGCGGTATGTCGACAAGACCGTGATCGGCCTGACCATCGCTTTTCTGGTCCTGCTGGCGGCAAATTTTTTTCTCGCCGAGTGGATGCGTTTCATCGGCCTGCAAAGCCTGGCCCGCGGCGCGGTCGCCCTGGGCCTGCTGGTGCTGTGGCGCAGCGGCCTGATATCCTTCGGGCATGCGCTGTATTTCGGCTTCGGCGCCTACACGGCGGTGATGCTGTCCCTGGCCGGGTTCAGCGACGCCTTCATTCTGGTCTTCGCCGCGACCCTGATGTCGGGGCTGCTGGCCTTTGTCATCGGCTTCTTGCTGCGACGCTATCGGGCGATCTTCTTCGCCCTGTTGAACATGGCGTTTTCCATGATCCTCTACGGCGTCGTGGTGAAAACCGAGGCCTTGGGCAGCACCGATGGCTTCGGCGTGGGAACGCCGACCTTCCTGGGCTATGCGCCGGATGGCGAGGCGGTGCAGACCACCTTATTCCTCTTTACCCTGGTGTTTACCTATCTGATCACGGTGGGCGTGCACATCTACATGCAGACCACCCTGGGCTATATGAGCATGGCGGTGCGCGAGAACGAGATCCGGGTCGAATATCTCGGCTATTCCGCCGAGAAAGTGATCCACGTCAAGTACGTGTTCTCCGGCCTGGTGGCGGGCTTCGGCGGTGGCATCATGGCCTTGGCCATTGGCCACGTGGATCCGGATTCCATGGCGAATTGGACGGTGTCGGGCGAGTTCGTCTTCATCACCATCCTCAGCGGCACGGGCAGCGTGGCGGCAACCTATATCGGCGCCCTGGTGTTCGAGTTGATCCGCACCTACGCCTTCGAATACGCCCCGCAAATGTGGCAGTTCATTCTCGGCGGCAGCCTGCTGGCGATCATCATGTTCCTGCCCGATGGCATCTGGTCGCTGATTGGGCGGCTACGCAAGGCCAAGGCGTGAGGCGCCGATGAGCGTTATTCTGGAAGTCAGCGATCTGCAAAAGACCTTCGGCGCGGTGGTTGCGGCGAAGGATATCAACGTCTCGGTCAGCGAGCACGAGACCATCGGCATCATCGGCGCCAACGGGGCCGGCAAGACCACTTTCGTCAACATGGTCACCGGTTATTTGAAGCCGACCTCGGGCCGGATCCAGTTTCTCGGCCAGGACATCATTCACTTGCCGCCCCGAGACATCACCTGCCTGGGTATCAGCCGCTCGTTTCAGGTGCCGCAGGTGTTCATGTCCGAGACGGTGTTCGAAAATCTGTTGATGGCCTATGCGATCGTCGAGGATACCGGCCTGGCCATGCTGTCGCCGATCATGAGCGAGGAACGGGCATCGCGGGTCGATGCGCATTTGAAGCGCTATCAGATCGAGGATTACCGCGACGCGGTGGCCAGCACACTGCCCCAGGGCGTGCGCAAGCTGTTGGACATCGCCATGGCGGCGGTTCGTTCGCCGCGCATCCTGATGCTCGACGAGCCGACCAGCGGCATCAGCGTCGAGGAAAAATTCCCCTTGATGGACATCATCATGGAGGCTCTGAAGCAGGAAGACACCACGGTGCTGTTCATCGAACATGACATGGAGATCGTCGAACGCTACGTCGCGCGGGTGTTGGCCTTCTACCAGGGCGAAATTGTCTGCGATGCCCCCACCGAGGAAGCGCTGGTGGACGAAAAAGTGCGCGAGTTCGTGATCGGCGAGGAATATCACCGAACCCGGATCGAGCGGGCGGGCACGGAGACCGGCAATGCTTAGTATCACCGGCCTCGGCGTCAATATCGGCCCGACGCCGATCCTGCGCGACATCGCCCTGGAGGTGCCGCCGGGCGAAATGTGCGGGCTGATCGGCCGCAACGGCGCCGGCAAGACCACCTTCATGCGCGCCGTCATGGGAGCGTTGCGGGCCGAGGCAGGGCAGATCATGTTCGAGCACATCGACCTGATAAAGGTGCACGCCCACAAGCGGGCTCATATGGGTATCGGCTTCATGCCGGAGGACCGTCGCCTGGTGCCGGACCTGACGGCCGAGGAGAATATCCTGCTGCCGGTCTGGGCCACCGGCATGGAGGATATCGAGGACCGCCTGGCTTGGATCTATGAATTGATGCCGGAGGTCGCCGAATTCCGAAAACGCGGTGCCACCGAGCTTTCCGGTGGCCAGCAGAAATTCGTCGCCTTCGCCCGGGCCCTGATGGTCGGCACCCAATTGCTGTTGCTGGACGAGCCCAGCGAGGGCATCGCGCCGATTTTCGCCCAGCGCATGAACGAGATCTTGGCCGACCTGAAGAAGGAAGGCGAATCCGTGCTGGTGGCGGAATCCAACGACAAGCACATTGCCGATATCCTCGACCGTACCTATGTGATCGAACGCGGCAGCATCGTCAGCACCTGACATGGACCTACTGATCCCCGAGCAATTGCCCGAGCGGATCGACGACGTCGAGGCGCTGGAAGAGTTGCTGTCGCGCCCCAGCCAGGCGCTGATCGACGATCTGGCGGCGCTGGACGGCGACATCATCATCCTCGGCGTGGCCGGCAAGGTCGGTGTCTGCCTGGCACGGCTGGCCAAGCGGGCGGCGCCCGAGAAACGGGTGGTCGGCGTCGCCCGGTTCTCCGACGCGGAGGCGCGCCAACGGCTCGAGGCCTGGGGCGTCGAAACCGTGGCCTGCGACTTGTTGGACCGCCAGGCCGTGGCGGCGCTGCCGAAATTGCCGAACGTCATCTACATGGCCGGCCTGAAGTTCGGCACCGGGGAGAATCCGGGCTTTGCCTGGGCCATGAACAGCCACGTGCCGGCGATCGTGGCCGAGGCCTTCGCCCAGGCCCGCATCGTCGCCTTCTCGACCCTGTGCGTGTATCCCTTTGTCGAGGTCACCGGGCCGCTGTGCGACGAGGACACGCCGCCGCTGCCGATCGGCGAATACGCCAATTCCTGTGTCGCCCGCGAACGCCTGTTCCAGTATTTCTCGGCCCAACACGACACGCCCGGGCGCCTGATCCGCCTGAACTATGCCATCGATCTGCGCTATGGCGTGCTGTTCGACATCGCCTCCTGGGTCTACGAAGGGCGGCCGATCGATCTTGGCACCGGTCATGCCAACGTGATTTGGCAGGGCGACGTCAACGCCCAGGTGCTGCGGGCCCTGGGCCATTGCCAGGTGCCCTCGCGGCCGCTCAACATGGGCGGGCCGGAAGCCGCCAGCGTACGGGCGCTGGCCGATGCCTTCGGCCGCCGCTTCGGCCGCGAGCCGCTGTTCGCGGGCGAGGAGGGGGCGACCGCCTGGCTCAACGATACCTCGCTGGCGGCCCAATTGTTCGGTTATCCGCTGGTGCCGTTGGAGCGCATGCTGGACTGGACCGTCGACTGGATCGAGCGCGACATGCCGCATTATGATAAACCGACCCGATACGAGATACGCGACGGGCAATTCTAGGTCCGGTCACGTTCAGACAGGAGGCCGCCATGAACGCATTCCGCGATCGGCCGTTGGATGGTGTAATTCCCGCCACACTGTTGGCGCTGCATGACGATTTCAGCATCGACGAGGCCGCTTCGCGCAAGCATCTGCGCGACGTCGCCGACGTCGAGGGGTTAAGCGCCGTCACCGTCAACGGCCATGCCTCGGAGGTGCATGCCTGCGATTTCGACGAGCAGCGGCGCATCCTGGAGTTCTCGCTGGAGGAAATCGGCGACCGGCAGCCCTTGATCAACGGCGTCTACGCCGACGGCAGTCACGCGGCGGCGCGCATCGCCCGCATGGCCGAGACGGCCGGGGCATCCGCCCTGTTGGTGTTTCCCCCCAACAGCATGTCCATGGGCGGGCAGTTGCGCCCCGAAATGGCGCTGAGCCATTTCAAGACCATCGCCGAAGCCACGGATCTGCCGCTGATCGTCTTCCAGTACCCGATGGCCGGCGGCCTGGGCTACCCGTTCGAGACCCTGCTGCGGCTGCTGGAGGAAGTACCCAGCATCAAGGCGATCAAGGATTGGTCGAACGACGCCATGCTGCACGAGCGGCAGATCCGCACGCTGCAGTCGCTGCCGCGGCCGATCACCGTGCTGACCACCCATTCGGCGTGGCTGATGGCCTCGCTCTGCATGGGCGCCAACGGCCTGTTGTCCGGCGCCGGCAGCGTCATTCCCGATCTGCAGGTGGCGCTGTTCCGCGCCGTCAAGGCCGGCGATTTGCCTGCCGCGCAGGCGATCAACGACCGCATCTATCCGTTGGCCCAGGCCTTCTACACGCCGCCGTTCCTGGACATGCACAACCGCATGAAGGAATGCCTGGTGCTGCTGGGCCGGTTGGATCGCGCGGTGGTGCGGCCGCCGCTGATGAAGCTGGGCGCTGGCGAGATCGCCGGTCTGCGCCGGGCGCTGGCCGCCGCCGAGCTGCTGCCGGCCGGTGCCGTCGCCGCCGAATAGGGGCGCCGGGCCGTACCGTCAGCCGGTGGCGATGTAGTCCCGCATCGCCGCCGCCTCTTTCTCGATCGCTTCGATGCGGTGCTTGACGACGTCGCCGATCGAAATGATGCCGATCAGGTGGTTGTCCTGCATGACCGGCAGATGACGGATGCGGCGATCGGTCATCACCGCCATGACCTCGTCGATGCTGTCGCCGGGATCGCAGAACACCACGTCGCGGGTCATCAACTCCGACACGCTCATGGTCAGGCAGCCGTCGCCGCTGCGGGCCAGTGCCCGTACGATATCGCGTTCGGAAACCACGCCCTTGATGAAGCCGTCCTGATCGCGCACCAGGATCGCACCGATACGATTTTCGTCCAGGGTTTTCGCCACCGACGCCACCGTGGTGTCGGGAGCGACGGCGATCACCTCGCCACCCTTGTCGTCCAGAATGCGTTGAACCTGCATGCAAACCTCCTTTCCAACCCGGAGCCCGCCGCCTGTCTTATGCTCCCATGCCTGCGACGACGGCCACCGGACCGCCCCATACAATAAATCGCTAATCCAGTTTACATAATACACCGCCGGCCCGCCGGCCGCCAGCCGCTCGATCGGTCAGCCGCCGTTGGCGTCGCGAACTTCGCGTGAAATACCGCGGAATTCAGCGATCAATCGGCCATCGTCGCCGTATACCGAGGCGTCGTAGACGCCGGTGCGCGCTACCCGGCTGCGCTCCTGGCAGATCGCGGTCAATCGCTCGCCGGGTCGGGCCGTGGCGATGTAGTTGATGCTGCACTGTTGGGCAAAGGCCATCGGGCCGCGGGAATTGCAGGCCAGACCAAAGGCGGTATCGGCCAGGGTGAAAATGAGGCCGCCGTGCCCGGTGCCGTACATGTTGAGGAAACCGTCGGTGATCCGCACGGTGGTCCTGGCGTAGCCGTCGCGGATTTCCTCCAATTCGATACCTAGGCTGTCGGTTATGGTATCGCGGTCGTACAAGGCCCAACCGGGATGGCCGCTTTCGGGGCCTGACTTCTGGTTCATCCTACGCATCCTGACTCAAACTATCGGCGCCCCTGGAATACCACTGGTCGGTTGTCGAGAAACGCCTGCACGCCTTCGCGGAAATCGGCGGCGGTTACTTTATCTCCCTCGCCAGGTCCTGGCGAGGCTGGCGGGAAGACCCAACCCCATCAACCCTACGAGAAAACAGAATATTAACCTGTCGCCTAGATCATTGGTCATACGGCGCCTTTGTACTTGGCGCGTATGGACATATCCGTACAACGGCCGGAACCAAGGCAAGCAAATGACCCTGAATGCCGAATCATCGCCCTTCGATCAGCCGGATGACGATCCGTCTGCCGCCGAAGATTGTCGCGAATTGTCGCACGCCGAATACGAGGATTTGGAAGAGGCGGTGATGCAAACCGCCCGCGGCCGGACCTTCCTGCGCGAGCATGGCCGGCGCCACCAGGTCGTCGCCAACGACGTGGTGATGCGGGCGCTGGAGGAATGCCGCGACCATATCCGGCGTAGCGACCATATGCAGCCGGGCCAAATCCTGCAGGCCGAATTGCAGGAGCTCAACGACGCCATCGAGGACACCCGGCGGGATATCGCCGCGATCAAGCCCGAGGAAGCCGCCAACAACCGGATCATGGCCGCCACCGAGGATCTGGACGCCATCGTCACCGCCACCGAGCGGGCGACCAACGATATCCTGGGCGCCGCCGAACGGATTCAGGAAACCTGCGAGAAGCTGCGCGAACAAGGCGCCGCCGAAGACCTCTGCGATCGCATGGCGGAAGACGTGACCAACATCTTCCTTGCCTGTTCGTTCCAGGACATCACCGGCCAACGCACGACCAAGGTGGTCAACGCCCTGCGCTATTTGGAGCAGCGGGTCGGCGCGATGATCGAAATCTGGGGCTCGGAATCGCTGCGCCACGCCAGCAAGAAGACCGCCACTTCGGATCATGACGATCCCGAGGCCGGCCTGTTGGACGGGCCGCAATTGGCCGGTCGGGGGGTCGACCAGGACGAGATCGATCGTTTGCTGGTCGACGAGGCCGCCCCAACGGCCGACGGCGAAGCGGCCGAGGCCATTGCCGAGGTCGACGTCGCGGCCGAGGAATTGGCCGGCTACGCCGAAGAAGCCGACGAAGACACCATCGACGCCATCTTCGGCTAGCAAGACCCCATCACCCGAAGGCATTCGCGTGGCGCGCATTCGGCGCGCCGCGTTGCCGCTTTCCTTGCCCTGTGCTAGGCGATGACCGCCAATGGCAAGGAGCAAGCGTGATGACCTGGATCAACACCGTACCCTACGAGGAAGCCACGGGGCGCCTGCGCACCCTGTATGACCGGGTCAAGGGTCCGGACGACAACGTCGACAACATCATGATGGCGCACAGCCTGCGGCCGCACACCATGGAGGGGCACATGCACCTCTATAAGTACGTGCTGCATCACAACGCCAACCGGCTGCCGAAATGGTTCCTGGAAGCCTTGGGCGTCTACGTCTCGATGCTGAACCGGTGCGACTATTGCGTTTTGCACCATTTCCAGGGGCTGCAACGCCTGTTGGGCGACGAGGCGCGGGCCGCGGCCATCGAGGCGGCGCTGCGGGCCGACGATCCGGCGCAGGCGTTCGAAGGGCGCGAACTGGCGGCGATGGGCTACGCCCGGGCGCTGACCACGGCGCCGGCCTCGTTGGATGCCGGCGCGGTCGTCGCCCTGCGTGCCGCCGGCCTGGACGACGGCGAGATCCTGGAGGTCAACCAGGTGGTGGCCTATTTCGCCTACGCCAACCGCACCGTGCTGGGCCTGGGCATCAGTACCCGGGGTGATATCCTCGGGCTGTCGCCCAACGATTCAGACAGCCCCGACGATTGGGGCCATCGTTGACGGCGCGTAAGACGAGGCAGGGTAGGTAGAATGCCATGGCAGAGTTCGAACCCGACGATTTCGAGACCGATTTCTGGAAAGGCGCCGAGGATCGCTCCGGCTGGGACGATCTGGAACCCGGCAAGACCCTGAAATCCCATCCGGTGACCCTCAGCAAGGAGGTCATCCAGCGCTATGCCCGCTCGATCGGCGATCTGAACCCTTTGTATTTCGACGAGGACTACGCCAAGGGCACGCGCTTCGGCGGCCTGATCGCGCCACCCAGCGTCCATGCCCTGTTCCTGTTCGCCTGCACCGACCATGACCACTTCATGCGCACGCCGGGCACCGTCAACATGGGGCAGAACTGGTGGCTGCAACGGCCGGTGCGGCCCGGCGATACCATCACTCTGGAAGCCCGTTGCCTGGACAAGCTGATCCGCAAGGGCAACATCTTCGCCATTCACGACAACGTCTTCCGCAATCAGCATGACCAGGTGGTCTGCTCCGGTCGCGGCTGGACCATGCGGCCTTACTAGGGGAGGACGAGATGCCGGAAACCCTCGCCTACCAGGACATCGACGTCGGCTGGCAGTTCCCCGGCCCGAAGGTGGCGGTCAGCCGCGAGATGATCAAGGAATTCGCCGCCGCCTCGTTCGACCACAACCCGCTGCATTGGGACGACGACTACCTGGCCGAAACCACCTTCGCCGGCCACAAGAAATTCGACGACGTGATCGCCCATGGCCTGATGACCTATGCCATCATGACCCGGGCGATGACCGATTGGCTGTGGCCCGACGTCGGCGAGCACCGCCGCCTGGAGACCCGCTTCCGCCAGCCGGTCTATCCCGGCGACGAGATCGAGGTTAGGGGTCAGGTCGTCGACAAGCGGGAAACCAAGCAGGGGCGCTGGCTGGTCTGCGCCCTGACCGTGACCAATCAGCGCGGCGAGACGGTGGCCACCGGCGACGCCCTGGCCGAACTACTCGCCTGAACCCTCGCCGCCGCCGTCGCGGGATTCGGCGAAGCCCCGCATCGCCTCCGCCATCCGGCCCGAGGCGGCGATCAGGGCGTTGCCCCACTTGCCCATGTCCAGGGCGTTCGCCAGGGGCATGTTGCGGCTGGCCCGGTGCGCCTCCTTGGTCATCCGCACGGCGTCCGGGTCCAGCGCCACCAGGCCGCCGACGAATTCGTCCGCGATGCGGGCCAATTCCGGGCCATCCTCGGCCAGGCGGTTGATCAGCCCTGCCTCGTACAGCCGCCGGGCCGGGATCAGGTCGCCGAACAACAGGAACTCCAACGCCAGCCGCGGGCCGACCAGTTGGCTCAGCACCGGCGTGTTGATCGCGGCTGGGAAGCCCCGGCGCATCTCCAGGGCGCCGAATTGGGCGCCCGCCTCGGCCAGCACGAAATCGCAACTCATCGCCAGGGTGAAGCCGCCGGCGACCGCGTAGCCCTCGACCACCGCCACCGTCGGCTTGTTCATCAGGTGCAGCGAACGGTTGACGCCGGTCCAGACCTCGTCAGCCGCCAGGGCCTGGTCCAGGCCGCGCTCCGGTGGCTTGCCCAGGTCCCGCCCGGCGCAGAAATTGCCGCCGGCGCCGCGGATCACCAGGCAGCGGCATGTCCCGTCGGCCTCGGCCTCGGGGATGGCTTGGGCCAGGCCGGTGACGATGTCGGCGTTCAGGGCATTGCGTTGTTGCGGGCGGTTCAGGGTCAGCGTGGTCACCCCGGCCGTCTTGTCGATCTCGATCATGTCCTACTCCCTCTCGCCGCCGGGGCAGTTTGGCAGGGCGGAGGTTTTGCTGTCCAGGCGGGGCGAAGCATGGAAAAATTGCCGCAGCCGAATCGAGCGAACCTTCTCATGAGCCGCAAGCAGCTTTACCTGATCCGACACGGTCATACGGTGTGGAACGGCCCGCCGCACCGCATCCAGGGGCAGATGGATTCCTCGCTGTCCGAGGCCGGGCGCGCGGCGGCGGTTGCCCTGGGCCGGCGCATGAAGCAACCCGATCGGGTCGTATCCAGCCCGGCCCTGCGCTGCCGTCAGACCGTCGATTGCCTGTTCGGCCGGCGGCCGGACGCGATCGAGCCGCGCTGCCTGGAAATCGATCTCGGCTGGTTCGAGGGCCTGCTGGCGACGGAAATCATGGACCGCGACGCCGCGGCCTGGCAGGGCTGGCTGGAGCGGCCCTGGGAGGGCGCGCCCTGGGGCGGCGAAAGCCTGGCGGAACTGCAGGCGCGGGTGGTCGCGGGCGTCGGTGAAATTCTGGCCGGCGTCGGGCCGGGCGAGCGGGTGTTCGTGGCGGCCCATGGCGGCGTCCTGCGCACCCTGATCTGCTACGTCAACGATCTGCCGCTGGAACACTACCCCGAGATCGAGATGGACAACCTGACCCTGGTCGAACTGGCCGCCGACCAGGTGCGCCGCGGCGGCCATGACATCCGCCGCATCGGTCCCGAGGATATGCTGTAGCTCGGGGCGGCGCCGGCGCCATCACTCCAAGCCCAACAACTCGTCCAGGCGGGCCGGCTGCAGATCGGTGCCGGCGTAAAGCTGGCCGTCGACCGACAGGGCCGGGGCGGTGCGGATGTTGTGCTCGGCCAACCGCTCCGCCGCCGCCTCGTCCATCATCAGGTCGGTGACCGTGAAGGCCACGTCGTGGGCCGTCAGGTAGCGCTTCAGCCCCTCGCAGGGCGGGCAGAAGGGGGTGCTATAGACGATCACCTGGCGGCTCATCAGACCTTGCCTTCCTTTTTCAATTCTTTGTAGCGCGCCTTGGCCTTGATCCAATCGTCGTAGGCTTCACCCTCGACGAACGGCTGTTCGTCGGAGAAGATCAACTCCTTCCAGGCCTCGTCGCCGGGCCATTTCAACGGTGCCTGCACCGTCGTGCGCGGGCCGGCGGCGGTTTGCAGCAGATCCAGCGCCATGGCGAAGATTTGCCGCTGCTCCGCGACCTCGAAGGGCCGGCCGCAGGGATTGCCCAGGGGGTAGTCGACGAATACCAGACGGGAGACGCCGCAATGCTCGACGATGTCGCGGGCGTTGGCGATCATCACCGTGGGGATGCCGTGTTCTTCCAGGTAACGGGCGACCAGACTCACGGTCTGGTGGCAAACCGGTCAAACCGGGGTCATCACGGCGGCGTCGACGCCATCCTCGCGGCAGCGCTTCAACACCTCCGGGCCGTCCACCGTCAGGGTCCGACGCTGGCTGTAGGCGGTGAAGACGCCGTGCAGGCGCGGCGCCACGCTGCCGATCAGCCCTTCCGCCGCCGCCTCGTGCAGGCGGCTGATGGGGAAATAGCTGTCCACGTCGTCCAGATGGGTGGCGTATTTGTCGTAGTGCTCCTGCCGGCTGTAAAGCTGGTCGACCGGCGTGTCGGACGCGATGGAGTAGACGTTGCCGACGAACAATTCCTCGGCGTGGTCGCCGTTATCGTCATCGCTCCGCACCGCGACGTCCGAGGTGGACACGATGGTCAACCGCGCCTCGGTCAATGGCTTCTCGAGGCGCGCGAACGGCACCTCGCCGAAATGGGCCCACTCGTACGGCTTCTCGTAGCCTTGTCCAAGGTAATAGGCCCGGGTCTTGTCAATGTACTTGACGTAACTCATCAAGCGATCCTCCTGAAAACCCGATTGGTGCTATGGTGGGCCGGCCGGGGTGGCCGGTCAAGGCCGCGCCGGTTTCGGCCTTGGGGGTTGCCATGTTGAGTCTGTTTCTCGCCGGTTTGTCGTTCGTCGCCATTCACGCCCTGGTCTCCGGCACGCCGTTGCGCGGCAAGCTGGTGGCCAAATTGGGCGAGGGGCCGTACATGGGCCTGTTCTCGGTGGCCTCCGCCGGCGCCCTCTTCTGGCTGATCCTGGCCTACGGCCGGGCGCCGCATGTCGAGCTCTGGGGCGACGTAGTGGTGCTGAAGCATCTGTCGATTGCCTTGACCCTGCCGGCGGTGTTGCTGGCGGTGCTGGCCTTCAGCACGCCCAATCCGACGGCGGCCGGCGGCGAGAAGGCGCTGCGCCGCGAGGAACCGGCGATCGGCATCATCAAGGTGACGCGGCATCCCTTCCTGGTCGGCGTGACGATCTGGGCCGTGGCGCACGTTCTGGCCAACGGCGATCTGGCCTCGCTGATCCTGTTCGGCACCTTCCTGGTGCTGTCGCTGATCGGGCCGCCGCAGATCGACGCCAAGCGGGCGGCCCGGGATCCCGAGGGCTGGGCCCGCTTCGCCACCGTCACCTCGTGGCTGCCGTTTGGCGCCATCGCCCAGGGGCGAACCAAGGTAGGCTGGGCCGAGATCGGATTACGCCGCGCCGCCATCGGTGTGGCGGTCTATCTGGCAATTCTTCTGTATCTGCACGATTGGGCCTTCGGGACCGTGCCGCACCCGTTCTTTTGACCCGCTCCCATCGTCGATCGGCCGGCGCCTCGGCTAACGCGTGCAAATGTGAGCGATCTTTGACGCCGGTCAAGGTTCCATTAGGAAAAACTGTTTAGAAGGTCGGGCGGCCTCGCAAGAAGCAGATTGGAACCGACCATGTCACGGTCGTTCACACGCGCGGAATTCCTCCGAGGTAGGCTGACCACAGAACCGGCGGAGCGGCCTTTGATCCGGCCCAGGGCGCGGCTCGATGGGCAATGCCTGGCACAGCGCGGCGTCGCCTGCCAGGTCTGTCAGGAATTCTGCCCAGCCAACGCGATCCGCTTCCGACCCGTCGTCGGCGCCGTCGCCCAACCCACGATCGACGATGACCTTTGCGATGGCTGCGCCGAATGCGCGCCGGCCTGCCCGAGCAGCGCCATCATCATCGTCGAAACGGGAAGCGGAGATCCGGCATGAGCGGCCCCAACATCTGCGGCGTGCTGGTGCACGCGCGCCCGGAGCAGGTCGACGCCGTGCGGCAACGGGTCGAGACCCTGCCCGGGACCGAGGTGCACACGATCACCGACGACGGACGCCTGGTGGTGACCGTCGAAGAAGATGAAACGACCAACGCCGGCGACACCGTGCTGGCGCTACACCGGCTGGAGGGCGTGCTGAACGCTTCGCTGGTCTATCACCATTTTGAACCCGACGAGCAAGGCTCGAAGCACTGGGAGTTCGAGGATGCAACAGAACAGGCGTGATTTCATCAAAAGCTCGGCCGCGGCGGCAACGGCGGCGGCGGCGGGCATTGCCTTGCCGACCGGCCAGGCCGCAGAGGCGGCCGACCTGACCGATATTCGCTGGGACAAGGCGCCGTGTAGGTTCTGCGGCACCGGTTGCAGTGTCCTGGTCGGCACCAAGGACGGCCGCGTGGTGGCCACCCAGGGCGATCCCGATGCCCCGGTCAACCGCGGCCTGAACTGCATCAAGGGCTACTTCCTGTCCAAGATCATGTACGGCGAGGATCGGTTGACTCAGCCACTGTTGCGCAAAGCCGGCGGCGAATACGACAAGGACGGCGAGTTCGAGCCGGTGTCGTGGGACGAAGCCTTCGACGTCATGGCGCAGAAATGGAAGGAGGCGCTGGCCAAGAAGGGGCCGACCTCGGTCGGCATGTTCGGCTCCGGCCAGTGGACGGTCTGGGAAGGCTACGCGGCGGCCAAGCTGATGAAGGCCGGGTTCCGCAGCAACAACATCGATCCCAACGCCCGCCATTGCATGGCCTCGGCGGTGGCCGGCTTCATCCGCACCTTCGGCATCGACGAGCCGATGGGCTGCTACGACGATCTGGAGCATGCCGACGCCTTCGTGCTTTGGGGCTCCAACATGGCCGAGATGCACCCGATATTGTGGTCGCGCCTGACCGACCGGCGGCTCACCGCCGATCACGTGAAGGTGGCGGTGCTGTCGACCTTCGAGAACCGCAACTTCGAACTGGCCGATCTGGGCATCGTTTTCAAGCCGCAGACCGACCTGGCGATCCTCAACTACATCGCCAACTACATCATCCAGAACGGGGCGGTGAACCAGAGCTTCGTTAGCAAGCACGTCAATTTCCGCCTCGGCAACGCCGACATCGGCTATGGCCTGCGGCCCAATCATCCGCTGCAGAAGAAGGCGGCCAACGCCAAGAAGGCCGGCGGCTCGAAACCCATGAGCTTCAACGAGTATGCGGCCTTTGTCGCCGACTACACGGCGGAAAAGGTCAGCGCCCTAACCGGCGTGTCGGTCAAGAAACTGGAAGCCCTGGCGAAACTGTACGCCGATCCCAATCGCAAGGTGGTGTCGTACTGGACCATGGGTTTCAACCAGCACGCCCGCGGCACCTGGGTCAACAATCTGGTCTACAACATCCATTTGTTGACCGGGAAGATCTCCGAGCCCGGCAACGGCCCATTCTCGCTGACCGGTCAGCCGTCGGCCTGCGGGACCGCCCGCGAGGTCGGCACCTTCGCCCATCGCCTGCCGGCGGACATGGTGGTGAAGAAAAAGCCGCACCGCGATTTCGCCGAGAAGATCTGGAAGCTGCCCGAGGGCACGATACCGGGCAAGGTGGGCTATCACGCGGTGTTGCAAAACCGGATGCTGAAGGACGGCAAGCTGAACGCCTACTGGGTGATGTGCAACAACAACATGCAGGCGGCGCCGAACCTGAACGAGGAGACCTTTCCTGGCTATCGCAACCCCGAGAACTTCATCGTCGTTTCGGACCCCTATCCGACGGTGACGGCGTTGGCCGCTGACCTGATTCTGCCCACCGCCATGTGGGTGGAGAAGGAAGGCGCCTATGGCAACGCCGAGCGGCGCACCCAGTTCTGGCGGCAACAGATCAAGCCGCTCGCGGAGGCCAAGTCGGACCTGTGGCAAGTGGTCGAATTCTCCAAGCGCTTCAAGGTGGAAGAGGTCTGGCCGGAGGAGCTGGTCGCCAAGATCCCGGAATACCGCGGCCGCACCCTGTACGACATCCTGTTTGCCAACGGCGAGGTCGACAAGTATCCACTGAGCGACCGGCAACTGGGCTATGACAATGACGAGGCCGAGGATCTCGGTTTCTACGTTCAGAAAGGCCTGTACGAGGAATACCGGCGCTTCGGCAATGGCAAGGCGCACGACCTCGGGACCTTCGAGCAGTACCATCAATCCCGCGGATTGCGTTGGCCGGTGGTCGACGGCAAGGAAACCCTGTGGCGTTTCCGCGAAGGCTATGACCCCTACGTCAAGCCCGGCGCCGGCGTGACCTTCTACGGCAAGAAGGACGGCAAGGCCAATATCTTCGCGCTGCCCTACGAGCCGGCCGCCGAGCCGCCCGACGCCGACTACGATCTGTGGCTGGTCACCGGCCGGGTGCTGGAACATTGGCATTCCGGATCGATGACCCGGCGGGTGCCGGAACTGCACCGGGCCTACCCCAACGCCGTCGTCTACATGCATCCGGCGGATGCCAAGAAACGCGGCCTACGCCGCGGCATGGAGGCCAGGATGTCGACCCGGCGGGGTACCCTGGTGACACGGGTGGAAACCCGTGGCCGCAACCGTCTGCCCAAGGGCGTGGTCTTCATCCCCTGGTTCGACGAGGGCCAGTTGGTCAACAAGCTGACCCTGGACGCGACCTGTCCGATTTCCAAGGAAACGGACTTCAAGAAGTGCGCCGTGAAGATCGAGAAGGCCTGACCCGTCGCGTGCGACCGACGGGCGTGGCGGCAAGGGCGGAAAGGATGACCGGCAATGGCTCCGAGTTGGGTCCATAACGATCGATCCGACATCGATCGCCGGCGTTTCCTGGGCGATGCGGCGCGGGGTGCCTGCGGTGCCGGCATCCTCGGCCTCGCCCTGGGCGTGACCGTCCGGCAAACGGCGGCCACCCCGGCCGCCGCCCTGCGGCCGCCCGGAGCCCTGCCGGAGGATGATTTCCAGTCCGCCTGCGTGCGCTGTGGGCTGTGCGTCAGGGATTGCCCCTACGACACCCTGCGCCTGGCCGGTTTCGGCCGGGGCATGGCCACTGGCACGCCCTATTTCGTCGCCCGCGAGGTGCCTTGCGAGATGTGCGAGGACATTCCCTGCGTCGAAGCTTGCCCGACCGGGGCGTTGGACAAGGATCTCGACGACATCGATCAGGCCAGGATGGGTATCGCCGTGCTGGTCGGGCAGGAGACCTGCCTGAACTATCTGGGCCTGCGTTGCGACGTCTGTTATCGGGTCTGTCCGCTGATGGGCGAGGCGATCACCCTGGAACGCCGGCACAACGAGCGTACGGGCAAGCACGCCGAATTCATTCCCATCGTGCACAGCGACCAATGCACCGGTTGCGGAAAATGCGAGCGGGCCTGCGTGCTGCCCAAGGCGGCGATCAAGGTGCTGCCGGAACGGTTGGCGACCGGCCGCCTGGGCGCGCACTACCGCCTGGGCTGGGAAGAGAAGCGCCGGCGCGGCGAGGCCCTGATCCAGGGCCTGATCGACCTGCCCGACCGCGGGCCGGCGCCGGCCGGTCCGAAGCTGCCACGCAAGTTGCCCGGCGGCGGCTACAAGGGGTTTCAGCCATGAGCCGGCCGGATCGCACAGCGCCGGGCCAACGGGCCTGGGATCAGGACGGTTGGTGGCGGGCCCACCGCTTCCTGGTGCTGCGGCGACTATCGCAGGCCACCCTCCTGGGCCTGTTCCTGGTCGGACCGTGGTTCGGGTTCTGGCTGGTCAAAGGCACCTTGGCGGCCAGCCTGACCCTGGACACGCTGCCCCTGACCGATCCCTTCATTGCCTTGCAATCGCTGCTGGCCGGGCATCTGCCGGAATCCTCCGCGCTGGTCGGCGTGGCCCTGGTGCTGATCGCCTATATCATGCTCGGCGGCAGGGTCTATTGCGCCTGGGTCTGTCCGATCAATCCGATCACCGACGGGGCCCATTGGCTGCGCGAGCGTTTGGATCTGGACAAGGGCTGGCGGCTGGATCGCCGGGCCAAATACTGGCTGTTGGCGGCCGCGTTGTTGGTCTCGCTGGTCGGCGGTACCGTTGCCTGGGAAGCGGTCAACCCGATCACCATCCTGCACCGGGAACTGATCTATGGCGGCTTGGTCGCCGGCAGCCTGGGCTGGACCGTGATCATCGCCGTGTTCGCCTTCGATCTGCTGGTCAGCCGCCGCGGCTGGTGCGGCCATGTCTGTCCGGTCGGCGCCTTCTATGGCCTGGTTGGCCGGCTGTCGCTGTTGCGGGTCAGCGCCCATCGGCCTGCCGCCTGCGACGACTGCATGGACTGCTACGCGGTCTGTCCGGAACCGCATGTGATTACCCCGGCGATCAAGGCAATGGACCGCGGGCCGGTCATACTGTCCCAGGACTGCAGCAATTGCGGTCGCTGCATCGATGTCTGTGCGCCGGCGGTGTTTCGGTACGCCTGGCGCGGCGATGTGCGAACCGAGGAACCTTCGGTGCCGATCGGCACCGAGCAGCGGCGTCAGGCCGCGTGAGAGAAACCTATTGGCCAAGGGCCGCGAAATAGCGCCCTGGATGTGAAAGGAGTGGCAACCGTGAATAGGATCATCGGGACAACTCTCAAGACGTTGGCGATCGCCGGGCTGCTGGCGGCGACCATCGCACCGATCTCGGCCACCGCGCAGGTGCAGAGCCTGCGGGGGGACAACGCGATCGACGCCGACAATGTGGCAACGGCGGTGCCGGTGCTAAACGAGGAGGGCAAACGCTTCAATCGGGCCTATCGGCAGCAACCGCCGCTGATTCCGCATAAGGTCGAAAAGTACCAGATCGACCTCAAGGTCAATCAGTGCCTGCGCTGCCACGACTGGCCACGCAATGTCGAGGAAAACGCAACAAAGGTCAGCGAAACCCATTATCTGGACCGCAAAGGCCGGATGCTGGACCAGGTGACCCGGTCGCGCTGGTTCTGCACCCAATGTCACGTGGCGCAAACCAAGGAGAAACCGCTGGTCAGCAATAGCTTCCAGCCGATAAAGAGAAACCGCTAGGATTGTCGGCCTAGCGGCGGTCAGCCACAGTTCAAGGAGCGGCGCATATGACAGCGGGACATGGCGCGGACAGCGCGGCGGGCCAGGGTGGCTCGATGATCGGCAGGGCTTGGCGGGCCCTATGGCGTCCGTCGGTCAGTCATTCGGTCGCGGCCTTGCTGCTCGTCGGCTTCATCGGTGGCATCGGCTTTTGGGGCGCCTTCAACTGGTCCCTGGAACTGACCAATACCGAGACCTTCTGCATCACCTGCCACGAGATGGAACGCAACGTCTTTCGCGAGTACAGCGGCTCGGTGCATGACGCCAACGGCTCGGGCGTGCGGGCCTCGTGCCCGGACTGCCATGTACCGCGTCCCTGGATTCACAAGGTCGCCCGGAAGATCTAGGCGACCAACGAGTTGTTCCACCATTTCGCCGGCACCATCGATACCCGCGAGAAGTTCGAGGAGAAGCGCCTGCAGCTCGCCAAGAACGTCTGGCGGACCATGAAAGAGACGGATTCACGGGAATGCCGAAACTGTCACGAATTCCAGGCCATGGACCTGACCATGCAGGAAAAACGGGCGCGCAACCGGCATCAGGAGGCGTTGGAGGCCGGCGGCACCTGCATCGATTGCCACAAGGGCGTGGCGCATGAATTGCCGGCCGGGGCGCTGGCCGCCGAACGCGAAATGAACGCGGGCACGAAGCTGCAATAGCCGGCCGGGCGATGCGGCGGGCCGGCCATCCGGCGGGCTCGCCGCATCGCCCCGCGCGGCGCCCACCGGCGCGCATTGCGCGGCTGGCTGATTCCGGTTACTAGACGGTCATGGACCCGGCGAAACTGCTGAAATACGACCAGCGGGTACCCCGCTACACCTCCTATCCGACGGCCGTGCAGTTCGACCCTTCGGTGGGTCCGGAACAGCATGGCCGCTGGCTGCAACGCGTCGGTCCGGAGCAATCGGTTTCGGTCTATCTGCACGTACCGTTCTGCAACGAGTTGTGCTGGTATTGCGGCTGCAACACCCAGGTCGGCCGTCACGACAGCACCTTCGGCAACTACACCGATCTGCTGTGCCGCGAGATCGACATGGCGGCCGAGTTCTTCTCCTCCCGGCCCAAGGTAACCTGGGTGCATTGGGGCGGCGGCACGCCGAGCAGCATCGGCGTCGATCGCATGGCCCGGATCATGGCGGCGGTGCAGCGCCATTGCGATCTGCTGGACGGCGCCGAGGTGGCGGTCGAGTTGGACCCGCGGGTGCTGAGCCTGGACGAATTGGCGCGGTTGCCCAGGGAACTCGGGGTCAATCGGGCCAGCATCGGCGTGCAGGACTTCAATCCCCGGGTGCAGGCGGCGATCAACCGCACCCAGCCCTACGATCTGGTGGCGGCGGTCGTGGCCAGGATCCGCGAGGAGGGCATCGCCGATCTGAACCTGGATCTGATGTACGGCCTGCCGCATCAGCGGCGCGAGGATTTCGGCGACACGGTGGATCAGGCGATCACCCTGCGGCCGGAGCGGATGACCCTGTTCGGCTACGCCCACGTGCCCTGGATGTTCTCCCATCAGAACCTGATCAAGGAAGCCGACCTGCCGGATGGCGACGAGCGGCTGGCGCTGTTCGACGAGGCATTGCGGCGGCTGGAGGCGGCCGGCTACGTGCATATCGGCCTGGATCACTTCGCCCATCCGGATTCGGAACTGGCCCAGGCGCAGCGCGAGGGCCGGATGCACCGCAACTTCCAGGGCTACACCACCGATCCGGCGCCGACCCTGCTGGCCTTCGGTGCCTCGGCCATCAGCACCCTGCCGGACGGCTTCGTGCAGAACCTGTCGGCCGCGCGGGACTACATGGCGGCGATCGGCGAGAGCCATCTGGCGACCGCCCGCGGCGTCGCCCTGAGCGACGACGATCGGCTGCGGGCGCGGATCATCGAACGGCTGATGTGCGATTTCGAGATCGACCTGGAAGCGATCTGCGGCCAGTTCGGCGCCGAGGTGGCGCAGTTCGCCCCCGACCTGGAGCGGCTGGCGCCATTGATCGACGACGACCTGGTCGCCGTCGACGGCTGGAAGGTCCGGGTGTTGGACGAGGGGCGGATGCTGGTGCGGGCCGCCTGCGTCGCCTTCGACCGCTACCATGCGCCCGATCCGGAGCGGCCGGCCCACGCCCGGGCCATCTGATTTTTCCCCGCCGGGTTTTGTCTCCGCCGACGTTCAGACGGCCGGAAGAAGGCGGAGCTTGAAATCGCCTGCCGGCATCCGTGTATGATGCCGCCGGCCCGGTCGCCGGTGGGGTGGTCGGGCGGTTTCATGGAGGAATGGGACGTGGCCGAACGTAGAAGCGAATTGGCGGTGTCGGACGGCATCGCCGTTTTCACCATGACCAGGCCGGAAGCGCGCAACGCCTTGGATCTCGATCTGCGCGCCGACCTTGCCGAACTGGTGGCCGAGGTGCGGGCCAACGATGACATCAAGGCGCTGATCATCACCGGTTCCGGTGGCGTGTTCTGCGCCGGCGGCGATACCAAGGCGATGGCCCAGGGCCTGGGCCCCGGCCACGCCATCCGGCGGCGGGTGCTGAGCGTGCATGCCTGGTTGGAGGATCTGTACAACCTGGACTGCCCGGTGATCGCCGCCGTCGACGGCCCGGCCTATGGCGGCGGCCTCAGTCTCGCGTTGGTGGCCGACTTCGTCCTGGCCACGCCTCGGGCCCGGTTCTGCGCCGTGTTCGGCCGGATCGGCCTGGCGCCGGACATGGCCATGGTCTACACCCTGCCGCGCATGGTCGGCGTGCAGCGGGCCAAGGAGTTGATGTACACCGCCCGTAGCTTCGATGGGGCCGAGGCCCGGGAGATGGGCATCGTGCTGGCGGTGCACCCGGAAGACGAACTGGCGGCGGCGGCGCGGGCCCTGGCCGGGCGCCTGGCCAGGGGGTCGAGGGTGGCGCAAGGGGCGACCAAGGCGTTGGTGAACCAGTCCCTGCACAACGACTACCGGACGATGGCCGAGATGGAGGCGGCGGTGCAGGCGACCTGCTTCGACAGCGACTACCACCGCCAGGCCATTGCCCGATTTGGCGCCAAGGAACCGTCGCTCTATGACTGGGATCGGATGATCAAGGAAGGCGAGCACGAGTAGTTGCGATGACCGAGGCAAGCAAGCGTTTGGTGTTTTTCGAGGCTTGGGCCGATCCCGTGGGCGAGACCATCATGGCCCGCGATCCCTCGATCGACGTGCAGCGGCTGCGGTTCGCCGATCCGGCGGCGCAAAACTGGCAGGCGCTGACCGCCGCCCACGTCTATCACGTGCGCTCCTCCCGGGACGAACTGGCCGACCAGTTCGCCGTCGACGCCGCCTTCCTGGCCCGCTGTCCGAACCTGCTGGCGGTGTCCACCATGGGGGCCGGCTATGACACCGTCGACGTCGCGACCTGTTCCAGGGCCGGCGTCATCGTCGTCAACCAATCGGGCGGCAACGCCGAGGCGGTGGCCGAACACGCCCTGGGCATGATGCTGACGCTGGCCAAGCGGATCGGCGAGAGCGATCGGGCGATCCGCGCCCGGGCGGGGGTGGAAAGGCAGGATTTCATCGGCCACAACATCGAGGGCAAGACCGTCGGCATCGTCGGCCTGGGCAATATCGGCCGGCGGGTGGCGGAGTTGTGCGGCAGCCTGTTCAAGATGCGGGTGATCGCCCACGACCCCTATATCAGCGACCGGGATTTCGCCGAACGCGGGGCCAGCCGGGTGCCCTTCGAGGAGTTGCTGGCGGCGGCCGATTTCGTCACCGTGCATTGTCCGCGCACCGAGGAAACCGAGAACATGCTGGATGCCGAGGCGTTCGGCCGGATGAAATCCGGCGCGGTGTTCATCAACACCGCCCGCGGCGGTATCCACGACGAGGCGGCCTTGTTCGCGGGATTGGACAGCGGCCATCTCTATGGCGCCGGGGTCGATGTCTGGGCCGTCGAGCCGCCGGCCCCGGACCATCCGCTGTTGTCCCTGGACAACGTCCTGGCCAGCCCGCACACGGCCGGCATCAGCCACGAATCCCGTTATCGCATCGCCCAGTTCGCCGGCGAGCAGCTGTTGGATATTTTCGCCGGCCGGCGGCCGCCCCGGCTGATCAACCCGGAGGTCTGGCCGATCTTCGTGGAACGCTACGAAGCCACCTTCGGAAATCAGGGGAAATCGTAAAGCCGGGCCGGGTTGTCCACCAGGATGCGCCGGCGCAGATCTTCGTCCGGCGTCCAGGCCAGCAGCCGGTCGAACAGATCGCCGTCGTTCGGCATCGGCCCCGACAGAGCTGGGTGCGGCCAATCGCTGCCCCAGACCAGGCGGTCCGGCGCCGCCGCGATCAGGGCCTCGGCGAAACGGTCGGCGGCCGGCCAGGGGGCCGGGCCGCTGTCGACCCGGTAGGCGCCGGAGATCTTCACCCAAGCCTGGCCGTCGCGCAGTAAACCCAGCAGTGCCCGGAAGCCCGGCTGATCGATGTCCAGTTCCGGATCCGGATGGCCCAGATGGTCGACCACCACCTCGACCGGCAAGGCGGCCAGACGCGGCGCCAGTTCCGCCAGGGCGGCGCCGTCGATGAAGGTCTGCAGATGCCAGCCCAACTCGGCCAGCCGCGCCGCCACCGCCTCCAACTGGGTCAGGTCGACGCCACCGCCCGACAGCACATTGAAGCGGCTGCCGCGAAAGCCGGCTTCGTGCAGGCGGGCCAGTTCGTCATCGGGGGTGTCCAGGTCGATCACCGCGACGCCGCGGCCGGCGTCACCCAGGGCCTCCACCGCCTGGCGCGAACAGCGGTTGTCGGTGCCGTAGACGCTGGGCTGCACGATCACCGCCCGGTCGATGCCGAGCACCCGGTGCATGGCCCGGAAATCGTTTAACGAGGCTTCCGGCGGGGTATAGCCGCGGAGGGGGTTCAGGTAATGGCTGCCGGGTCGGGCGAAGACATGGGCATGGCAATCACAAGCACCCGTAGGGGCCCGCGCGGCGGGCGGTTTGACCAGGCGATCGGGACCGGGAATGTCAGGCGTTGCGTCCACCGAAGCTCACCGGGAAGCTGTCCTCAGTCCTTTCGGAAGCGGTCCAGGGTGACCACGTTGTCGCCGCCGTCGCTGGCGGCCGGTTCGGCCGTCGCCGCCGGTTCGTCGGCCGGGGCCGTTTCCGCGCCGTCCGCCGCCTCGTCATCGCCGGCCGCCTCGGGCGGCTGGCCGAATTGCAGGGCGAACTGCACACTGGGGTCGAGGAAGGAATTCAGCGACTGGTAGGGAATCCGCAGGCGCTGGCCCCGACCGCCGAAGCTGAGGGTGACCTGGAAGCCGTCGTCGTCGATCTCCAGGCCCCAGAACTGGTTCTGCAGGACGATGGTCATTTCCTCGGGGTATTGCGCCCGCAGGTTGTCGGGTATCTCGACGCCGGGGTACTGGGTCTGAAAGGCGATGTAGAAATGATGCTGGCCCGGCAGGCCTTCCTCGGCGATGCGCTCGAGCGCCGTGCGCACGACGCCGCGCAAGGCGCGGTCGACCATTTCGCTGTATTGCATCAAATCGTGCGCCATCCCGGTCTTACCCCGCCCTCTCGGCCGACCACTACCAAACACCGTGACCATCGGGCGGTCCCGGAGAAAGTGGGGGGCTTCTGTTGCCCGGTGCCCCCCGAAACCGCGCTTACCTGTTAATTAGGCAGCGAGCACCATGTCATTATCATTGGCACTTTTAGAAATGGCCCGATAACGGTGGTACCATGCCGAACGCAAACCGTACCTTTATCACGCGCGTCGATCCTATTTCGCCCCCATCAGGAAAACACCGAAAGTGGGCATCCCTGCGACCGTCTGTCTGAGCGATTCGGTCGCCGATGCGTTCCTGGTGGAGGCGCCGGGTACCGCCCCCGGGTCCGCTACGTCTATTCCGTACGGCGTTTAGCGCCATAGCCGGACAAGCCGGCAGTACTAAATATAGGGAATTACCCGGATTTTGGAAGGGTCGATAGGGCCGCCGCCGAACGCCCCCGCCGTGGCCCCTCGGACCGGTGGCCGGCTTGCCGGGGGGGCGGTATGTTGCCGATGTCGGGCAACGGAGTAGCGGAGGTGCCGATGCTATTGAGCGACCAGCAACGCCAGGACATCGAGCAGCTTCGCGGCGACGGGCAACAGACCCGCCGGGCCACCGTGGCGGCCCTGGAGGAGATGCTGTACGAGCCCCTGCCGGTGCTGGACCACGGCTTCATCCGGGTCGTCGACTACATGGGCGACGATGCGGCGGTGGTGCAGGCGGCCCGGGTTTCCTACGGCCGCGGCACCCGCCGGATCAGCGAGGATCGCGGCCTGCTCCGCTATCTGATGCGCCACCGGCACACCACGCCGTTCGAGATGTGCGAGATCAAGTATCACGTCAAGCTGCCGGTCTTCGTGGCCCGGCAATGGATCCGCCACCGCACCGCCAACGTCAACGAGTATTCGGCCCGCTATTCGATCCTGGACCGGGAGTTCTACATCCCCGAGCCGGCGCAGCTGGCGGCCCAGTCGCGCAGCAACCGCCAGGGCCGCGGCGACGTGCTCGAGGGCGAGGAGGCGGTCCGGGTGCTGGACATCCTGCGCGAGGACGCGGCCCGCAACTACGCCGACTACCAGGAGATGCTGAACGAGGATGACGAGGGCAACGTCATCGACCCCGGCCGGGCCGGCCTGGCCCGGGAACTGGCCCGCATGAACCTGCCGCTGAACATCTATACCCAATGGTACTGGAAGACGGATCTGCACAACCTGATGCATTTCCTCTCGCTACGCGCCGATGCCCACGCGCAGTACGAAATCCGCGTCTATGCCGAGGCGATGATGGACACCGTGCGGGCCTGGGTGCCGCTGACGGCCGAGGCCTTCGAGGATTACCGGTTGGGCGGCTGCCAGCTGTCGCGGGCCGCCCTCGACGTGGTCAAGCGCCTGCTCGCCGGCGAGGAGGTGGCGGTGGAGAGCAGCGATCTGTCGCCCCGGGAGTGGCGCGAACTGATGGCGCTGCTGGGACGGTAGAGCTAATACCAAATTGCGCTGATAGGGACCCATTGAGATCGCGACCGCGCTCCCTCGGGTAGGAGTGGAGCCGCCGGCGA
>JASLMH010000066.1 GCA_030746635.1 Alphaproteobacteria bacterium
CGCTCGACGTCGGGGGCGTTGCGGAACGTATCGCCGTCCCGCTCCAGCAAGGTCATGGCTGTCAGGGCGGTCATCAGCCTTTCGGCGTTCTCCGGCGCGATGCCGATGGCCCCGGCCGCCGTCTCGACCGTGTCCTGGCCGTTGGAAATGGCGGTGAAAAGATCCAGTTCGACGCCGCTCATCAGCGCCGCCGACTCCCAAAACCCCTTGACCACCGTCTGCAGCCGCACCGTATCGACGCGTTTCTCCGCCATCATCTCACTCCTCACTCCACAATCTACCGTTACGAACGAAAGTCGGGCTCCTGGCGGTCCAGCTTGCGCATCCAGGCCGCCAGTTCCAGGGCGCCGAAGCCGCCGAAGCGGCTGCCCACGGGCTTATCCCGGCGGTATTCGGCCATCACCGCCTCGGGGATCAGCGCCAGTTCGGCGCCGCCGGCCCGGGCCGCGATCTGGATCGCGCAGGCCCGTTCCAGGTTGTACATGTGAAAGAAGGCCTCCTCGACGGTTTCGCCCACCGTCAGGGTGCCGTGGTTGCGCAGGATCATCATCCGGCATTCGCCCAGGTCGGCGACCAGCCGCTGCTTTTCATCGGCATCCAGGGCCAGGCCTTCGTAGTCGTGATAGGCGACGCCGCCGTACTGAAACAGATTGAATTGCGACAGCGGCAACAGGCCGTCCCTTTGCGAGGCCACCGCGACGCCGGCGTCGGTGTGCAGATGGATCACGCAATGGATCGCCGCATGCACCTCGTGCACCGCCGAATGGATGATGTAGCCGGCATAGTTGATCTGGTTCGGCTCGTCCGGGTCGACCCGTTCGCCGGCCAGGTCGATCTTGACCAGGTTGGAGGCCGTCACCTCCTCGTACATCAGGCCGAAGGGATTGATCAGGAAGTGCCCTTCCGGTCCGGGCACCCGGGCCGAGATGTGGGTGTAAATCAGATCGTCCCAGCCCAGGCGGGCGAAGATGCGATACACGGCGGCCAGCTTGACCCGTTGTTCCCACTCCGCCGCACTGACGCTGTTCGATCGGTCGATAACCCCCGCCGCCAGTGACATGGCCCGATCCTCCGTCCCCATTGCAGCGACCCCGGCCAAAGGGTGATTGCAAGCGCCGGCCCTGTCAAATTCGCCGCCGCCGATTGCTCCAACCGCGATCCGCGTAAACAAACTGTTAACGATCCCGCTCGACAATGATCACCTGGCGATGGATCGATGAGCGACGGCAGCCGGATCCCACCATCTGCGAATGGGGTATTGGAGGGATGAGCAGCGATTTCGACGACATTCCGGGCCAACGCAGCATCCAGCAGCAGTTGGCGACGGCGGCGGCGGTGGTCGCCGAACTGGCCGACGACTACCGGGCCCGGGCCTACCGGGATTTGGACGAGATCGCCCGGGCCCTGGCAGCGCTGCGTGACGATCCCGCCCATGCCGATGGGCCGCTATCGCGCGTGTTCAATCTGGCCCATGACGTCAAGGGCCAGGCCGGCACCTTCGGCTACCCGCATCTGACCATGGTGGCGGATGCCCTTTGCGCCCTCGTCCAGCCGCTGGCCGGCGTTGGCGAGGCCGAGTTGCGGGCGATCGAGCGGCATCTTGCGCTGATGCGCCGGATCCTCGACGACGGCCTGACGGGGAGCGACGAAGCGCAGGCCCGCCGGTTATTAAAGTGGTTGGCGTCGCCGGCCTAACGACCGAAGTCCCCGCCGGATAACGGCGGCGGCAAGATCCCCAACCTGTTCCGTTGACCTGCCGAGCGGCAAGCATAGAATTGATCATGGTCAGAGCGGCCGCGCCGATTGTCGTTGAAAATCGCCTCAAACCACCATCCGAGCAACAGACGGAACATCGACATGCAGGAGATCAAGCCGGAAACCGTCTCGCGTATCGTTTTCGCCGCCCGCGAACTGAACGCGGGGGCGGAGCTGTTCGAGGCCGCCGAGGAGGAGGAGCGCGGGGGCCGCGAAGGCCACGATATCGACGAGGAAATGCTGGAAGCCGAGGTGCACGAGGAGAACGAGCACGATCCGGTCTATCAGGAAATCTCCGGCGTCATCGACGATCTGTCCGTCGAGGAGCAGTGCGAGCTGATCGCCCTGGTCTGGCTGGGCCGCGGCGACGCCACGGCCGACGAGTTCCAGGAGTTGATCCGCCTGGCCCGCGAACGGCGCTCGGACCACACCGCCGCCTACCTGCTGGCGATCCCGCTGCTGGCGGAATACCTCGGCGACGCCCTGGAACAATTCGGCATCTCCGTCGAGGACTTCGAAGACGGCCACGGTTGAGCGGCCGCGGGGCAACAGGGACACGATCCTTTGTTCCCGTGCCGGGAAAAAAGGTCATGTCCCCGTTGTTTGGAGCGACCGCGGCCTTGGCCCAATATTTCCGCGAATGACCGGACCTGCCCACGATAATCGCGACGCATGATCGGAATCGACATTGAAGACGACGGACCAGGCGTGTATTATATCCTTGTTTCCTTACTTCCTTACTACAGGAATTCGCCATGCTGGCTAAGCTGACGTCCAAGAACCAGTTGACCCTGCCCAAAGCCGTGTTGTCATCGTGCCCGGAGGCGGAGTATTTCGACGTCACCGAGGAAAACGGACGCATCGTGTTGACGCCCGTGCGCCTGAACCGCGCCGATGCCGTGCGCGGTAAGCTGGCCGAACTGGGCATGACAGAGGACGACGTGGCCGATGCCGTGGCTTGGGCTCGCGATGGAGCCCGTCACGGCGCATGACGGCGCCACGCTTGGTTCTCGACACCAATGTTCTGCTCTCGGCCCTACTGTTCCGCGGGGGGTCAATATCCTGGCTACGGGCAGCCTGGCAATCGGAGGCTGTCCGTCCGCTGGCCAGCCGCGACACCACGGCGGAACTGATCCGGGTCTTGTGCTATCCGAAGTTCCGCCTGACCGACGATGAACGGGAAGACCTGCTGGGTGACTATCTGCCCTGGTGCGAATCCGTCGCGGTGCCGGATTCGATCGAGGTGCCTGACTGCCGCGATCCCTTCGACCTCCCGTTCCTGGAACTGGCACTGGCGGCAAAGGCCGACGCGCTGGTCACCGGCGATCGTGATCTGCTAGTCCTGGCGGAGATGTTTGCCGTACCGATACTGACGCCGGCCGCGATCCGGGATCGCATGCACGACCCTACAAATTAGGGCAATATCGAGGAGAAAGACACGATGCCTCGCACCTCGACCAGCAAACCCAAAGCCAGCCGCGGCGGCGCTGGCCGTATCCTGACCACCCATGTGGGCAGCCTGATCCGGCCGCCGAAGCTGCAGACCTTCCTGCGGGCGCATCACGAGGGCCGGCGCTACAACAAGACGGCCTTCCGGAAATGCCTGCACGACTCGGTGGCGGAAGTGGTGCGCCGGCAGGCCGAGACCGGCCTCGACATCATCAACGACGGCGAGTTCGGCAAGACCATCACCTGGTCGCGTTACGTATTGGAGCGGATGAGCGGGTACGAGCGGCGCCCGGTCAAACAGGACGGCAAGATGTCGCCGGCCTCGATCGGCCAGGATCGGCGTGAGTTCTCCGAGTTCTACGCCGAATACGACCCGACCCAGAACTTCACCAACATGAGCGGCTGGCACGTCACCGGGCCGATCGGCTACACCGGCCACGCGGCCCTACAGCGGGATATCGAGAACTTCAAGGAAGCGGCCAAGAAAGCGAAGACGACGGATCTGTTCATGGCCGCCGTGGCCCCAGCCAGCGTCGCCCCCGACCGCGTCGACGAGCACTACAAGAACGACGAGGAGTACGTCTTCGCCGTCGCCGAGGCGCTGCGCGAGGAATACCGGGCGATCGTCGACGCCGGCCTGATCCTGCAGGTGGACGACGCCTTCCTGGCCCTGACCTACGAGGTCATGGTGCCGCCGAAGACCATGAAGGACTACCGCAAGTGGGCTGAGATGCGCATCGAAGCCCTCAACCATGCCCTCGACGGCCTGCCCGAAGAGCGCACCCGCTATCACGTCTGTTGGGGGAGTTGGAACGGCCCGCACGTCTATGACGTCGAGATCAAGCACATCATCGATTTGATCCTAAAGGTCCGGGTCGGCGGCTATCAGCTCGAGATGGCCAATGCCCGCCATGAGCACGAATGGCGGGTCTGGGAGGACGTGAAGCTGCCGGAAGGCCGGGTGCTGATCCCCGGCGTCATCGCCCACACCACCAACGTGGTCGAACACCCCGAACTGGTCGCCGAACGCCTGGTGCGCCTGGCCAACCTGGTCGGCCGCGAGAGGGTCATCGCCGGCACCGATTGCGGCTTCGCCCAGGGCCCGTTCACCCAGCGGGTCCACCCGTCCATCCAGTGGGCCAAGCTGCAAGCCATGGTCGAGGGCGCCCGGCTGGCCTCGAAGCAGCTCTGGAAACGAGGTCGGGGCAGAGCGGCATGATCACGGCGAGCAACGGGTACACGATCCTTTGTTCCCTGCGGGAAAAAGGTCATGTCCCCATTGTTGGATGCCTAAATCGCTTTCCGCTCCCTCAGTTCGGCGATCTGTTCCGTCGATAGACCCAGCAAATCGCTCAACACCGCCTCGGTGTGCTCGCCCAGGCGGGGCGGCGGGGCGGGCTGGCCGAAGGGGGCGGTGGCGAATTCGACCGGGTTGGCGATGGTGCGGATGGCGCCGGCCGAGGGGTGCTGCATCTCCCAGATCATGCCCCGCTGCTTCAGGGTATCGCTTTCGCAGATCTCCGCCACCGTGCGGATGGCGCCGCAGGGGATGCCGTGGGAGGAGAAGATCCCGATCCATTCGTCCCGGGTCCTGGCCTGCAGGATCTCGCCGACCAGCGGGATCAGCACTTCGCGGTTACTGACCCGGTCCGGCGCCTTGGCGAAGTCGGGGTGCTCGGTCAGGTCCGGCCGCTCGACCGCCTGGCAGAACTTCACCCACTGGCTGTCGTTGCCCACCGCCAAGTTCAGCCAGCCGTCGGCCGCCTCGAAGGTCTCATACGGCACGATCGAGGGATGGGCGTTGCCGCGCCGGGTCGGCGCCTCGCCAGTGGCATAGTAGTTGCCGGCCTGGTAGGTCAGCAGCGCCGCCAGGGCCTCCAGCATCGAGACCTTGACGTGCTGGCCCCGGCCGTGGTTCTGGCGGTCGTACAGGGCCGCCAGGACGCCCTGGGCCAGGGCCATGCCGGCGACCATGTCGGCGATCGAGGTGCCCATCTTGTGCGGCGCCCCGCCCAAGGGACCGGTGATGTCCATCATCCCCGACTCGCCCTGGACGATCAGGTCATAGCCGGGCCGCGAAGCCTCGGGGCCGGTGTCGCCGAAGCCGGAGATCGAGGCATAGATGATCTCGGGCCGGCGCTCGGCCACGGCGGCATAGCCGAAGCCCAGGCGGTCGGCGGCGCCGGGGCGGAAGTTCTCGACCACCACGTCGGCCCGATCGAGCAGCTGCCACAGCACCTCCTTGGCGGCGTCCTCCTTGAGGTTGAGGGTCAGGCTTTTCTTGTTGCGGTTGACGGAGAGGAAATAGGCCGCCTGATCGCCCTGGTACGGTGGGGCGAAGGCGCGGGTATCGTCGCCGCCCTCGGGGTGCTCGACCTTGATCACCTCGGCGCCCATGTCGCCCAGGGTCATGGTGCAGAACGGCCCGGACAGCACGCGGGTCAGATCGATCACCCGCAGGCCGGCGAGCGGCCCGGTGCCGGGGTTAGGGCTGGGTGAGGACATCGGCGAGCTCCTTGAAATCGGCAACGACGAGATCGGGCTGGTGCGGCGTATGGCCAAACGGCCGCTTGCGCCGATCAATGAAGGCCGTCCGTATGCCACAGGACTTCGCGCCGATGCAATCGAAGGCGTGATTGGCGACGAACAGCACCTGCCCCGGCGCCTCGCCGATGATCTCCAGGGCCTTGGTGTAAGTCCGGCGATGGGGCTTGAAGTACCCCGCCTCCTCGACCGAGATGACGTGATCGAAGGGGAAGCCGATGTGGGGCTTGGCGGCTTCCAGCATGTCGCGGTCGCCGTTGGAGAGGATGGCGAGTTGGTAGCGCCGGTGCAGCCGGCCCAGGGCCTCGATGACGTCCGGGAACGGTTTCAGCTTCTCGATCTCGGCGACCAGCCAGGCGACCTCGTCGGGGCTGTAGGCGAAGCCGCAGCGGTCCATGACATACGACACCGCCCGCTGACCGATCAGGCGGTAGGGGGTGTGATCGCCGTCACACAGGGAATCGATCATCGAGTTCTCGAAATGGGTGCGCCGCCACCAGGTGACGAAGCGGTGGGGCTCGCCCGGCCAGCCTTTCTCGCGCAGGAACGGCGTCACCGCCTCGACCAGGCCGCCCTGCATGTCGACGATGGTGCCGTACTGGTCGAAGGCCAGGGCGGTGATCTTGCCCTTCAAGTCCGTCATGGCAATTGATCCCAACTAGCGGTTGGCGCGGAGGAGCTTGCGGGCCAGGGCCCAGCGGTGCACCTCGGACGGGCCGTCGTAGATGCGGAAGGCGCGGATGTCCTTGTACATGCGCATCACCTGGGTGTCGGCGGTGATGCCGGTGCCGCCGAGCACCTGCACGCAGCGGTCGACGATCCGGCCGGTGGCCTCGGAACAAAAGACCTTGGCCATGCTGCTCTCCGTGCTGCCGTGCTCGCCCTGGTCCAGCACCCAGGCGCAGTGCCAGATCGACAGCCGGCTGAGGTGCAACTCCTGCAAGTTGTCGGCCAGTTGGAAGCCAACGCCTTCATGCTCGCCGATCGGTTTGCCGAAGGCATGGCGCTCGCGGGCATAGTCGACGGCGATGTCGTGGCAGCGCCGGGCCGAGCCCAGCCAGCGCATGCAATGGGTCAGCCGGGCCGGCGCCAGGCGCACCTGGGCGTAGCGGAAGCCCTTGCCGACCTCGCCCAGCACCGAATCCTTCGGCACCACCACGTCCTTGTAGTCGACCACCGAATGGCCGCCCGCCAGGTTGGTGTCCATGGTGTCGAGCACCCGGGTGTTGGAGCAGCCTGGCACCTGCATATCGGCCAGGAACATCGTCGCGCCCAAATCGTTGCCGGCGGCATCGAAGGTCCGGGCCATGACGATCTGGAAGGCGGCGCCGTCGACGCCGGTGACCAGCCATTTGCGGCCGTTGATGAGGTAGCCGTCGGCGGTTTCCCGCGCCTCGGTCTTCAGCATCGAGGGGTCGGAACCGGCGCCGCCCTCGGGCTCGGTCATGGAAAAGGCCGAGCGCACCTCGCCGGCCACCAGGGGCCGCAAGAAGCGTTCCTTCTGTTCCTCGCCGGCCACCTGCTCCAACAGGTGCATGTTGCCCTCGTCCGGGGCGTTGATGTTCAGGGCGTGCGGCCCCAGGGCGGAATAACCGGCCTCCTCGAACACCACCGCCTTGCCGATGTGGCCCAAACCGAGGCCGCCCCATTCGGTGCCGCAATGGGGCGACAGCAGGCCGGCGGCGCGGCCCCGGGCGATCAGCTCGTCGCGCAATTCCTCGTTCGGGCCGTGCGGGGTCTCCCGCGGGTCGCCTTCCAGGGGGATCACCTGGTCGCGGATGAATTCGCGGGTCCGCTCCTGCAAATCGCGCAGGTCGTCGGGCAGAGAGAAATCAATCATGGTGTCCTCGTCACATTTCCTTAGGCGCCGACCAGGCGCTGGATCTCGGCGAACATCTCGGCCTTGGCTTCCAGGCCGATGCCGGGATGCGTGCCCGGTCGGGCATGGCCATCCTCGATCACCGTGTCGTCGGCGAAACCGCCGAAGGGCTGGAACACGCCAGGATAGGATTCCGAGCCGCCCAGGCCCAGGCCGGCCGCCATGGCCAAAGCCAGTTGGTGGCCGCCGTGGGGGATCAGCCGCCGCCGCGACCAGCCCATGGCCTCGACCATGGCGACGATCTCAAGATATTCGGTCAGGCCGTAACACAGGGCCGGGTCGACCTGCAGCCAATCCCGGTCCGGGCGCAGGCCGCCATGACGCAGCAGATTGCGGGCATCGGGCAGCGAGAACAGGTTCTCGCCGGTGGCCAGGGCGCCATCGTATTCGGCCGCCAGGTCGGCGTGCAGGGCGAAGTCCAGGGGATCGCCCGGTTCCTCGAACCAGAACAGGCCGAACGGCGCCATGGCCTCGCCATAGGCCAGCGCGGTGGACAGATCGAAACGGCCGTTGGCGTCCACCGCCAGATCGCCGCCCTGCCCGATCACGCCCAATACCGCCTCGATCCGAGCCAGATCATCCGTCATGGAGGCGCCGCCGATCTTCATCTTGACCACCCGGTAGCCCCGGTCGCGGTAGCTGCGCATCTCGTCCTGGAGTTTTTGCAGGCCCTTGCCGGGGTAATAGTAGCCGCCGCCCGGATAGACCAAAACCCGCTCGTCCGCGGCGCCGTCGTTGTAGCGCTCGGACAGCAGCCGCCACAACGGCACGTCCGCCAGCTTGGCGACCAGGTCCCAGACCGCCATGTCCAGGGCGCCCACCGCCACCGCCCGGTCGCCATGACCGCCAGGCTTCTCGTTCCGCATCACTGCTGCGCGAATCCTGAAGGGGTCAAAGTTGCCGCCGTCGTCATCCAGCAAATCGGCCGGCGCGGCGTCCCGCAGGCGCGGCAACAGCCGCTCCCGCAGAATGCCGCCTTGGGCATAGCGGCCGTTGGAGTTGAAGCCGTAGCCGGTAACCGGCCTGCCACCGCGCATGACATCGGATTCGATGGCCACCACGGAGATGGTCATCTGCGAGAAATCGACGACGGCGTTGCGGATGTCCGAACGGATCGAGGCCGTGGCCTCGCGGATATCGGCGATGCGCATACCGGGTTCCGGCCGTCCCTACCAGCCGAGCGCGTAGCAGGCCCGGCGCGGGTCGGCCCCCGCCTCCAGGACGCCGCTCGCCGTATCGCGGCGAATGGCGCACATGGCGCCGGCCTGCCATTCCCACTCGCCCCACCAATCCACGTCGTGGCCCATGGCTTGCAACTGGCTGCCGGTATCGCGGTCGATCCGGCCCTCCATCTTCAACAGGCCCGGATGGTAGGCGTGCGGCGCAAACGATTGCGGGAAGGAGTAGGAGGCGAAGCGGGGCGCCTCGACCGCCGCCTGCGGGTTCAGGCCGAACACGGCGATGTTCAACAGGGTCTGCATCATGGCCTGGATCTGTACGTCGGCGCCTGGGGTGCCGAACGGCATGGCCCATTCGCCGGGCCGGATCGCCAGGGCCGGATTGGGCGTCAGGCGGGGCCGCTTGCCCGGTTGGATCGAGGACGGGTGGTCGGGATCGGGCCGCGATTGCGAACCGCGCGAGGACGGCACGAAACCGGTGCCGGGGATCACCGGCGCATCGGAGGAGGTATCGCTGGGGGTGGCCGAGAACAGGTTGCCCTCGCTGTCGACGGCGCAGCAATAGGAGGTGTCCAAGGCTTCGATCGGCACCCGATTGGGCGCCACCGAGACCTCCAGATCGCCCGGCGGCGGCATGCCCGGACTGGCCACGTCGTCGCGGATCAGCGCCGCCCGCCGCTTGGCGTAATCCTCGGACAGCAGCCGTTCGATTGGCACCTCGACGAACCGCGGATCGCCGTACCAATGCTCCCGGTCGGCCGCCGCCAACTTGATCGCCTCGGTCAGCAGATGGATGTAGGCCGGGCTGTTATGGCCCAGGGCCGCCAGGTCACGCCCGCGCAGCAGTTGCAGGGCCTGCAGCAGCATCGGCCCCTGGCACCAGGGCCCGCAGCCGTAAACGCGGGTGCCGCTCAGCTCCACCGATTGGGCCGGTTCGATGCCGACGCGGAATTCGGCCAGATCGTCCATGCTGATCAGGCCGCCGTTGTCGGCGTGGTAGTCGGCGATCGCCCTGGCGATGTCGCCGCGATAGAAGGCAGCGCGGGCGGCTTGCAGGCCGGCCTCGCGGTCGCCGCCAGCGGCCCTTTCCTGGTCGGCCATGTATTGCAGGGAGGCGCCCAGATCCTGCTGGCGGAACAATTCGCCGACCTTTGGCGTGCGGCCGCCCGGCAGGTAGATCGCCGCGTTGGCCGGCCAGCGGGCGTATTTCTCGGCCTTTTCCTCCAACAACTCCGCCATCAGCGGATACATCACGAAGCCGTCGCGGGCGAGGCGGATGGCCGCCGCCGCCACCTCGCCGAAGCTCATGGTGCCGAATTCCTCCAGCGCCGTGATCCAGGCATCGGGCGCCGCCGGCACGATGCAGCGCAGAATGCCCTGCGGCACGCCGTCGGCATATTGCCGGGCGTAGAGGTCCGGATCGGTCGCCTTCGGCCAGACGCCGAGGCCAGAGATCGTCACCACCCGGTTTTCCCGGGCCAGGTAGATGATGATCGGGGCGACGCCGGCGACGCCGACCAGTTCGCTTTGCACCACGCCCAGGGCGATGCCGGCGGCGACCCCGGCGTCGATGGCGTTGCCGCCGGCCTCCATCACCTGGAAGCCGGCCTGGGCCGCCAGGTAATGGCCGGCGGCGGTCATGTGCCGGTGGCCGCGCAAGGCCGGCCGGTAGGCGTCCATGAAGCTGGCGGGAGGTTGCATCGCCTTCTCCTCAGCGGCCCTTGAACACGGGCTGGCGTTTCTCGACGAAGGCCAGCATGGCCTCCTTGGAATCCTCGTAGTGGGAGAGTTCGTAGGTCATGTTCTGCTCGAAGCGGTAGCCGTCCCGCAGGCTCATCTCCTCGATGGTGTTGAGGGCGTGCTTGGCGATGCGGCTCGCGACCGGTCTCTTGGCGGCGATGGTGCGGGCCAGCTCCATGGCGGCCTCCATCAGCTCCTCGGGCGGCACGCAGGCCTCGACGATGCCCAGACGGTAGAGCTCCGGCCCCGGCACCCGATAGCCGGTCAGCATCACCCGGCGGTGCAGGGAATGTGGAAACAGCCGCTGGGCATGACGGCCGCCGCCCATCAGGCCGACGTCGATTTCCGGCAGACCCAGGCTGGCCCTTTCGGAGGCCACCAGGATGTCGCAACTGGCCGCCACCGCCAGGCCGGCGCCCAGGGCCGGGCCGTTGATGGCGGCGATCACCGGCTTGCGGCATTCGACGATGGCGTGGAAGCATTCGCGGGCCCGGCGGTTGTGTTGCCAGGCATCGCCCGGGCCGGGCACGCCGCCGGCCTTGTCCTTGATGTTGGCGCCGGCCGAGAACACCTTGCCGGCGCCGGTCAGCACCGCCACCCGCACCTCGTCCATATCGCTCAAGGTATCGAAGACCCCCATCATCTCTTCATGGAAGCGCCGGTCCTGGGCGTTGACCGGCGGGTTGTCCATGGTCACCACGGCGATGTGGTCGGCGATCTCGCAGCGAATGATCTCGGTTTCCATGATGGGGGTCCTCTGGTTACGGGCGCGCGGGGTCGCCAGGGAAAATGACCCGCCGGGCGCGTCGAGACAAGCCGTCGGCGGTCAGGCCCGGCCGCTGGGCAGGTCGGTGATCAGCATCGAGCCCGGCTTGTGGGTGATGCAGATTTCCGGTTTGGCCGCCCGCAGCGCCGCCTGCGGGGTGACGCCGCAGGCCCAGAACACCGGGATCTCGTCGTCGCGGATGTCCGGTGGATCGCCCCAGTCGGGCCGCGCCAGGTCGGCGATACCGATCTGCCCCGGATCGCCCAGATGCACCGGCGTGCCATGCATCATCGGGAAGCGGGCGGTGATCTCGACGGCGCGAATGGCATCGGCCGGCCGCATCGGCCGCATGGACACCACCACCGGCCCGCTGAAGGGCCCGGCCGGCACGGTGTCGATGTTGCTGCGATACATCGAGACGAGCTCGCCGGTCTCGATATGGCGCAGGGGCACGCCGTCGGCCAACAGCGCCTCCTCGAAGGAAAACGAGCAGCCCAGCACGAAGGCGACGAAATCCTCGCGCCAGAGCGCACCGATATCGGTGACGGTGTCGGCCAGTTCGCCATGGCGATAGACGTTGTAGCTGGGCACGTCGCTGCGGATGTCGATGTCCTCGCCCAGGGTTGGCAACATCGGATCGCCGGTGTCGGAGACCCCGACCAGGGGACATGGCTTGGGATTGCGCTGGCAGAAGCGGGAAAAATCCTGAGCCAGATCGGCCGGCAGGATGGCCAGGTTGCCTTGCATCCGGCCCAGCGCCATGCCGCCGGTCTGGCCGCTGATCTCGCCCCGGCGGATGCGCCGGCGCACCTCGGCCGGCTCGGCCGTCGCCATGGCTCCCGCCGCGTTGACTGCCGGGATCGGTGTATCGGCCTCGCGCAACGCCATGATGCCGCCTCCCAAAGGCTTGCTGAGGTTGGAAGTATGGCAATTCCGATCGAAATTTGCACCCCGCGACCGCCGCCGTCTGGCCTTCCGTGGCGATTTGGGGAAGGATGGGTGGGCATCGAGAGACAAGAACAAGGAAACCAGACCATGTCCGAATTCTGCCTGACCGAGCGGGATGGCCACATCCTGGTCGTCACCGTCAACCGGCCCGAGGTGATGAACTCCCTGCATGCGCCTGCCTGTCACGAACTGGATGGCGTCTTCAACGAATTCGAGAACGACCCCGATCTCTGGGTCGCCATCGTCACCGGCGCCGGCGATAGGGCGTTCAGCGCCGGCAACGACTTGAAATGGCAGGCCCAGGGCGGCAGCACCGAACGCCCGGACAGCGGCTTCGGCGGCCTGACCCAGCGCTACCACATGCCGAAACCGGTGATCGCGGCGGTCAACGGCCTGGCCATGGGCGGCGGCTTCGAACTGGCCCTGGCCTGCGACATCATCGTCGCGGCCGAGAACGCCTTCTTCGCCCTGCCGGAACCGCGCGTCGGCCTAGCCGCCCTGGGCGGCGGCCTGCATCGCCTGCCCCGGCAGATCCCGATGAAGCAGGCCATGGGCATGATCCTGACCGGCCGCCGGGTGATGGCCGAGGAAGGCTATCGCCTGGGCTTCGTCACCGAGGTGGTCGGTGAGGGCGAGGCACTGTCGGCGGCCAAGGCCTGGGCCGGGCAGATCCAGGAATGTTCGCCGGTGTCGATCCGCACCTCCAAGGACGTGGTGCAGCGGGGCCTGGAGCATGCCTCCGTGGGCGAGGCCTACGACGCCGAGTACGACTCCGTCAACGTCATGCGCAACAGCGAGGACTTCATCGAAGGCCCCCTGGCCTTTTCCGAGAAACGGCCGCCGGACTGGAAGGGCCGGTAGGCGCGCGCATCTGGTGACCAACGAGACGGAAACCGGCGGCAAGGCCGAACTGGCCGAACTGGACTACCAGCCGACCGCGCCCGCGCCCCTGGACGGGGTGCGGGTGCTGGATCTCTCCCGCCTGGTCGCCGGCAACGCCCTGACCCACGTGCTGGCCGATTTCGGCGCCGAGGTGATCAAGGTGGAGCGGCCCGGCCAGGGCGATGATCTGCGGAATTGGCAGGTCGAGGGCATCTCCATCCATTGGAAGGTCTATGCCCGCAACAAGAAGAGCCTGAGCCTGAACCTGCGCCAGGCCAAGGGCCGGGAATTGCTGCTGCGCCTGGTCGAAGGCGCGCAGGTGCTGGTGGAGAACTTCCTGCCGGGCACCCTGGAGAAATGGGATCTGGGGCCGGAGGTGCTGCACCGGCACAATCCCGGCCTGGTGATCGTCCGCATCTCCGGCTGGGGGCAGGACGGGCCGGACCGGGGCTTGCCGGGGTTCGGCAGCCTGGTCGAGGCGCGCACCGGTTTCGCCGCCATGAACGGCTTCGGCGACCGGCCGCCGGTGCTGCCGCCCCTGGCCCTGGCCGACATGGTGGCGGGGCTCTATGGCGGCGTCGCCACCCTGGTCGCCCTGCGGCATCGTGAAGTCGGCGGCGGCGGCGGCCAGGTCATCGATCTGCCTTTGTTCGACCCGCTGCTGTCGATCCTGGGACCGCAGGCGGCGCAGTACGAACTGACCGGCGAGGTCGCCCAACGCACCGGCAGCCGCTCGACCACCACGGCGCCGCGCAACACCTACCAATGTGCCGACGGCCGCTACGTCGCCCTGTCGGCCTCCATGCAGTCCATGGCGGAGCGGCTGCTGCGCACCATCGGCCGGGAAGAGCTGATCGACGACCCACGCTTCCGCAGCAATGCCGACCGGGTACGCAACAACGACGAACTGGATCCCATCGTCGCCGAGTTCATGGCCCGGCGCAGCCAGGCCGAGGTACTGGAAATCTTCCAGGATGCCGGCGTCACCGTCGGCCCGGTGCACGACACCGCCGGCATGCTGGCCGATCCCCTGGTCCGGGAACGGGCGGTGATGGTGCGCCTGCCGGACGACGAGATGGACGGCCTGCCCATGCACAACATCGCCGCCCGGCTGTCGGCGACGCCTGGGCTGATCCGCCGGCCGGCCCCGGCCCTGGGCGAACACAACGCCGAGATCCTGGGACAGTTGGGCCTGGGCGACGGCGATCTGGCCGCCCTGGCCAAGGAAGGGGTGATCTGATGGACCGGGACCCGCCATTGTGGCGTTCGCTGCTGTTCGTGCCGGTGAACGTGCCACGCTTCGTCGACAGCGCCCCGAGGCGGGGCGCCGACGGCTATATCCTGGACCTGGAAGACAGCGTTCCGGCGGCGGAAAAGGCGACGGCCCGCGAGCTGGTGCGCGGCGCGGCGGCGCAAATCGCCGAGGCCAGCGGCGCCGACATCCTGGTCCGCATCAACCGGCCGTGGCGGCTGGCGATCCGCGACGTCGAGGCCTCGGTCGACCGCCACGTCCGCGCCCTGATGGTGCCGAAGGCGGCCGATCCCGGCCACCTCCGCGCCATCGCCGAGGTGCTGGACGAAGTGGAGGCGGAACAGGGCCTGGCCAACGGCCACACCCGTCTGTTCGCGATGATCGAGACCACGGAAGCCTATTTCCACGCCGTGGAGATCGCCCAGGCCCACCCCCGGGTGGTGGCGATGAACCTAGGCTCGGAGGATTTCGCCCTGTCGGCCGGCATGCTGCCCGAGGCCGAGGGTCTGTTCCAGCCGACCCTGCAGGTGATGCTGGCGGCGCGGGCGGCGGGCGTGCTGCCCATGGGCTTCATCGGCACCGTCGCCGAGTACCGGGACCAGGAGAAGTTCCGCCAGACCATCCGCCAGGCCCGGCGCCTGGGCTTCGTCGGCTCCGCCTGCATCCACCCCCTGCAGGTGGCCATCCTGAACGAGGAATTCACCCCCACGGCGGAAGAGGTCGCACGCGCCCGGGGCATGGTCGATGCCTATGCCGAGGCCGTCGCCCAAGGCCGCGGCTCGGTCGAGTACGAGGGCAAGATGATCGACGAACCGGTGGTCGAACGGGCCCGGCAGGTGCTGACGTTGGAAAGGCAGATCAGCGAGCGGCTGGCCGCCGGATCCGGCAAGAGTTAAGCATTTCGAAACCATAACCGCCGATTATCCGGGCAGTTCTGGCTGTTCCGCGGATGATCGATGAACCAGGCCGTCTATTCCTCATTGAAGGCGTTGCACTATCACGACCGCATGTCGGCGATGTCGGCCGGTCGAATGCCGGCGCCGGTGCACGTGCGCATCAAGCCGACCAACGTCTGCAACCACAACTGCTATTTCTGCGCCTATCGCACCGACGACATCAGCCTGGGCGAAGACATGGTGGTGCGCGACCGCATCCCGCAAGACAAGATGCGGGAGATCGTCGACGACCTGATCGCCATGGGGGTCCGGGCGGTGACCTTCTCGGGCGGCGGTGAGCCCCTGATCTATCCGTACATCGCCGAGACCATCGAGCGCCTGGCCGCGGGCGGCATCAAGATCGCCTCGCTGACCAACGGCTCGCGCCTGAAGGGTAAGGTGGCGGACGCCGTGGCGGCGCATGCCACCTGGATCCGAGTCTCGATCGACGGCTGGGACGGCCCCAGCTATGGCGAATACCGGGGCGTCGACGCCGACGCCTTCGAGGACGTCATGACCAACCTGGCCGATTTCTCGGCCCGCGGCAGCGACTGCGTGCTGGGCGCCTCCGTCATCGTCGACGAGCGCAACGCCGGCCATATCGTCGAACTGTGCCGGCGCCTAAAAGAGGCCGGGGCGCAACACGCCAAGATCTCGCCCTGCATCGTCAGCAACGCCGGCGAGGAGAACAACGCCTACCACGCCGCCTTCAAGGACACCGTACGGGCCCAGATCAGCGAGGCCCGGGCGCTGGACGACCACAGCTTCCACGTCGTCGACCACTATCACGACATGGAGGTGGACTTCGCCAAGCCCTACCGCCATTGCGCCTTCGCCCGCGTGCTCACGGTGATCGGCGCCGACTGCAAGATCTACACCTGTCAGGACAAGGCCTATACCGCCTCCGGCACGCTGGGGTCGATCGCCGACCAGAGCTTCCGCGAGTTCTGGTATGGCGAGGAAAACAGCCAGCGCCTACGGGACCTGAACCCCGCCGTCGCCTGCCGCCATCACTGCGTCGCCGACGGCAAGAACCGGCTGCTGAACGACTATTTGTCGCTGGACCCCGAACACCTGCCCTTCGTTTGAAGCGCTAAAGCGCCGCCGCCGCCGCCAACAGGCAACCCAGTTCGGCACACTGCTGGACGGCGCCCAGCACATCGCCGGTCTGACCGCCCAACCGGCGCTGGGCCAGCCAGCCGATCGCCAGCCCGCCGATCGCGGCCATGGCCAAGCAGGTCAGGGCCGCCGCCGGCCCCACCGCCAGCACCGCCACGGCGGCGGCGATCGCCAGGGCATACCACAGCGTCTGCCGGTCCGGCCGGCCGGCCGCCACGCTCAAGCCGTCGCCGCGGGCATTGGGCAGCAGATGCATGGCCGCCACCATCGCCGCCCGCGAGGCCGTCGCCGCCATCGCCAGCACCAGACCGACCATGTCCGGATCGGCGATCGCGGCCAAGGCCGCGATGCGCGCCGCCAGCACCAGCACCAGGGCGACTACGGCGAAATTGCCGGCCTGGCTGTCGCGCATGATTTGCAGGCGGCGTTCGCGGTCGCCGCCGCCCAGGCCGTCGAAGAAATCGCCCAGGCCGTCCTCGTGCAGGGCGCCGGTGAGCAGCACCAGGGTCGCCACCGCCAGGGTCGCGGTCAGCCAGGCCGGCAGGCCCAGGCCGCCGGCCAGCACATGCACGATGCCGGCGGCCAGGCCGACCAGCAGGCCGATGACCGGGAAACTCCAGGCAGCACCAGCCAGCGCCCCCGGCCGGCCGGCGCCCGGGTCGCTGATCGGCAGGATGGTCAGGAAGGCGCCGGCGATGCGCAGATCGTCCAGCCAGCCGCCGAGGCCCGGCCGCCGTTCCGCATTCGATGTCTCGCTATCCATCCGCTATGATCGCGCCCCCGGAATCGCCGTCGTCGTACAAGGGTTCATCATGTCCCCGAGTATCCAGGAAATTGCCGCCCGCGTTAAGGACCTGCCCGGTCCGGACACCGCCAGCGCCGAGCGCGCCGACGCGCGCGACGCCGATCTGACCAAGCCGCCGGGGGCCCTGGGCCGGCTGGAAGCGATCAGCCGCTGGCTGGCCGCCTGGCAGGGCCGGTATCCGCCCGGCGCCGATGATATCGCCGCCCTGGTGTTCGCCGGCAACCACGGCGTCACGACCCAGGGCGTCTCGCCTTTCCCGGCCGAGGTCACGGTGCAGATGGTGGCGAACTTCTCGGCCGGCGGGGCGGCGATCAATCAGCTTTGCGACAGCGTCGGCGCGACATTGCAGGTGCACGCCCTCGATCTGGACCGGCCGACCGCCGACATGACCGAGGCGCCGGCGCTGACCGAGGACGAATTCGCCGACGCCTTCGGTTTCGGCGAGAGAGCGGTGCCCGAAGCGTGCGATCTGTTGTGCCTGGGCGAAATGGGTATCGGCAACACCACTGCGGCGGCGGCCCTGGCCCACGGCCTGTACGGCGGCGCGGCGGCGGACTGGACCGGCCGCGGCACCGGCGTCGACGACGATGGGCTGGTCCGCAAGACCGAGGTGGTCGAGCGGGCGGTGGCCCGCCACCGGGCCGAGACCGACGCGCCGCTGGAACTGTTCCGCCGCCTGGGCGGGCGCGAGCTGGCCGCCATCGCCGGTGCCGTTCTGGCGGCCCGCCTCCGCCGCATCCCGGTGCTGCTGGACGGTTTCGTCTGCTGCGCGGCGGCGGCGCCGTTGCAGGCCGCCAACCCGGCCGCCCTGGAGCACTGCCTGGCCGCCCATGTCTCGGCCGAACAGGGCCACCGCCGGCTATTGGAGACCATGGCCATGACGCCATTGCTGGATCTCGGCATGCGCCTCGGCGAGGCCTCGGGCGCCGCCCTGGCGGCCGGCCTGGTCAAGGCCGCCTGCGCCACCCACAACGGCATGGCCACCTTCGCCGAGGCCGGGGTCAGCGAGGCCGACGAGGACTGAACGGCTGGCCGAAGTGTCGGAATTTCTTACAGATCCCTGATCCGAGCTACCGCTAACTTATTGAAATTGCTGGCCCTGCCGACTTGGCATGAAACTTGCAAAACGGATAGTACGGCAGTTTCACATGGGTGCCGCCGCCGGAGGCAGCAGCAGCCCGGCGAACGGACGCGAGGTAGGAGTTCAATCCATGATCAAGGCCCCAAACACACGGGTCGGCGCGCTGGGTGCCACCCTGGCGCTGTCGCTGGTTTTGACGGCCGCCACCACGGCGCAAGCGGCGGTGCTTTTTACCGAAGATTTCCAGGGGCACGCCGATGGCTCGATCGTGACCAGCGCCAACGGCTGGACCGGCACCGTCGTCAACGTCAACGACAGTGGCAATTTCGGTGGCAGCCGGGTGCTCGACGGCATCGACTACGCCGGTACCGTGGACGGATTTGCCTACATTGAGCGCAGCTTCGGCGGTCTCGCCAGTGGCGCCATTCACGAGATGACGATCGACGCCTTCGCGCAGTCGACCAGTCTGCAATCGCACAACAACGGCATGGGCCTGGGCTCCAGTGCCTCGGGCTCGGGGGATCGCGCCGGCGCCTACTGGTCCCCGCTTTATGATGTGAACAATGTTGCTGGACAGACCGGCTGGGTCTTTGCCGCCAACGGCATAGCCGGCGGGACTGGCAACACCGAGATAGTGATCGGCGGCTTCGATGCGGTGCGTAGCCTGAAAATCGTGGTCGACGGCATCGCCGGCGAAGTCTACGGCGTCTACGATTTCGGTAGCGGATCGACCGAAACGGCGCACTTCGCGGTCGGCGCGGCCGAGATCGCGGCGATCGACGAAGTGTTCGGCTTCTTCGATTTCCGCTCTGCCAACCTCGGCTCGCCCTGGGCTAGCACCAGCAAAGGCACCCGCTTTGGGGCCGCCCAGTGGGACAACATCCAAGTGACGGGCGCCTTTGCCGCGGGCGAGGTGCCGGAACCGGCCACCTTGACCCTGTTCGGCCTCGGCCTGCTGGGCCTTGGCGCGGCGAGACGTAGAAACACCAAGGCCTGAGAAGCCCTCACCTCGGGTCTCAAGAAGCGGCGGTCCTTCGGGGCCGCCGTTTTTTTTGCGCGCCGGAAGCCGTCGTCCGAGGCACCCGGTTTCGTGAGTTGCCTCCCGTCGGCTACGATGACCTAATGGTGAAAACTGGCCGATAGGGAGGCTTGCCGGCATGGACGCAACGGAACTCAAGGAACTTCAGGCACCGTTGAAGGCGCGGTATCGCGACGACCCCGCCGCCGCGATCATTACCCTCAAGGCCGATGGCGCGATCGGTGAAGGCGTGACCTGCTCGGTGGATACCGGCCGCGCCCTGATCGAGGCCGGCCTGCATCCGTCGGGTGGGGGCTCGGGGCTGCATGCCTGTTCCGGCGACATGCTGCTCGAGGCGCTGGTGGCCTGTGCCGGGGTGACCCTCAACGCGGTGGCGACGGCGCTCGATCTCGACGTCCGGGACGCCCGCATCAGCGCCGAAGGGGATCTCGATGTTCGGGGCACGCTGGGCGTCGACAAGGCGGCGCCGGTGGGGTTCCGTGACATCCGCCTGCGGTTCGAGATCGACGGCGACCTGACCGACGAACAGCGGACCACGCTGATGGATCTGACCGAGCGTTATTGCGTCGTCTACCAAACGCTCAAATCCGGGCCGCCGATCGAGGTGGCGGCGGTGACGGCCTGAGCCGCCTGTCCTCCTATCGGTAACGGCAACGCCGGCCTACTCGGTTGCTTGGCAATCGAGTCCGCTTGTACACTTCCCGCTAACGGAACGGACGACCGCCGAGCGCTTTATCTTTGGCGTTCCCGCGCACCGATGGTGCGACGAAACAAATATCGAATAGGGAGAAACACTCATGAAAATCTCGACATATGGCGCCATCAAGGCCGCCGCCGCCGTCAGCGTGGCGGTCGCCTTCGCCGCCCCGGCGGCGGCCGACGTCAAGATCGGCTCGCTGTCGGCGATCACCGGCCCGATCGTCAGCCTGGTCAAGGAGATCAATGCCGCCGAGCGCGCGGTGATCGCCGAGATCAACGCCAACGGCGGCCTGCTGGGCGGCAAGGCCTCGCTGGTCGAAGCCGACACCGCCTGCAACTCCCAGACCGCGGTCGATGCGGCCAACAAGCTGATCAACGTCGAGCAGGTGACCGCGATCGTCGGCGCCCTGTGCTCGGGCGCCACCATCCCGTCCGCCTCGAACGTGGCGGTGCCGGCCGGCGTGCTGATGATCTCGCCGGCCTCGACCTCGCCGGAGATCACCGACCTGAAGGACAACGACTTCCTGTTCCGGGTCGCGCCCTCGGACGCCTTCCAGGGCTATGTCATGGCCAAGCTGCTGTTGAACAAGGGCATCAACAAGGTGGCCCTGACCTACATCAACAACGACTACGGCGTCGGCCTCGCCGGCACATTCCGCAAGACCTTCAAGGCCGGCGGCGGCACCGTCGCGGGCGACCAGGTGCACGAGGAGAAGAAGCAGTCGTATCGCTCGGAACTGGCCACGCTGGCCGCGGGCGGTGCCGATACCCTGGTCACCATCGCCATGGCCGACGGCAGCGGCCTGACCATCATGAAACAATCGCTGGAAGCCGGCCTGTTCAAGCGGATCGTCGGTGGCGACGGCATGATGGCCGACTCGCTGGTCACTGCCCTGGGTGCGGCGAACCTAAAGGGCAATTTCTTCGGCACCATTCCGACGGCGGCCGCCAACCCTTCGATGGACAAATACAAGTCCATGTACGGCGACGGCAAGGCCTTCAAGTTCGGCTCGGCCTTCACCGCCCAATCCTATGACGCCACCATGCTGATCGCCCTGGCGATCCAGAAGGCCGGCAGCACCGACCGGACCAAGGTCCGCGATTCGCTGCGCGCCGTCGCCAACGCCCCCGGCGAAGTGGTCGGCCCCGGCGATTGGGCCAAGGCGCTGAAACTGATCGCCGCCGGCAAGGAGATCAATTACGAAGGCGCCTCGGGCAGTCACGAGCTCGACAGCAAGGGCGAGGTCGCCGGCGTGTTCGCCGAATGGGGCGTGGTGGGCAACGGCCTGAAGGAAGGCCCGCCGCTGGACATCAAATAACGCCTGGCAGCTTCAATCTTCGCCCCCTTCGGCATTGGCCGGAGGGGGCATTCTTTTGCATCCGATGTGGCCCACGTGTCATACCGAGATGCAGAAGTCATGAGGTGTCCCATTCATCCTTCGAGACGCGCCTGCGGCGCTCCTCAGGATGAGGAAGAGCGTTTGAATTCAACAAGTCACCTCATGCTGAGGAGGGCGCGGAGCGCCCGTCTCGAAGCATGTCGTCAGGTCGGTTTTGCTGCAATTTGGCCTCAATCGACCTCGCTGCGGCCCTCGGGGAGTTTTTCCGGGACGATGCCGCGGGAGAATTTCTGCAGCACGATCTGCAGGATCAGGCCGATCAGGAACAGCCGCAGGAACGGCACCCGCACCGCCCAGTCGCCGGTGAACCGCGCCGTAATCAGTTCGGTGGCCGACCAGGCGGTCCAAATCACCCCGGCCCCGACCAGGGCGCCCACGTTGTTGCCGCTGCCACCGACGATCAGCATCACCCAGAGCAGGAAGGTGGTCATCAGCGGGTCGGTGGCCTCGGGCCCGACGAACTTGATGAAATGGGCGGTCAGGGCGCCGCCCAGACCCATCAGGGCCGAGCCGATGATGAAGGCCTCGATGCGGAAACGCTCGACATTCTTGCCGGCGGCGCGGGCCGCCGGCTCGTTGTCGCGGATCGCCCGCATCACCCGGCCCCAGGGCGCCTTCTGGCCGCGTTCGAGGAACCAGTAGAGGACCGCCACCAGGGCCAGGACCAGGATCATGTAGCTGAGCGGCGCCAGCGATCCCGGCAGGGTTTCGAACGGCCGCGGGATGTTCGAGATGCCGCGGGCGCCGTTGGTCGCCCAGCCCTCGTTCTTCAGGATCAGCCGCAGGATCTCGGCGATGCCGATGGTGGCGATGGCCAGGTAGTCGCTGCGCAGGCGGATGCAGATCCGGCCGATGCCCCAGGCGATGATGCCCGAGGCGATCATCGCCGCCACCAGGCCCAGGGCGAACGGCATCCCGTAGCCGCCCAGGTGCTTGCCGGTTTCCGCCGTGGTCATGATGGCGCTGACGTAGGCGCCGATGGCGAAGAAGCCGGCGACGCCGATATTGAACAGCCCGGTCAGCCCCCACTGCAGATTGAGGCCCAGCGCCATCACCCCGTAGATACCGGCCATGGTGATCAGGAAAATCAGGTAGTTCAGGATGCCGATGAACTGATCCATCAGTAGACCCGCCCGCGCAACAGGCCGGCCGGCCGCCAGATCAGCATCACCACCATGATCGCGAAGGCGATACCGGTCTTGTAGCCCGGCGACAACAGGGGTTCGGTGCCGATCCAGGGATAGGTCGAGAGCTCCTCGGCCAGGCCGATGACCATGCCGCCGGCCATGGCGCCGTAGGGCCGGCCGATGCCGCCCAGGATCGCCGAGGCGAAGATCGGCAGCAGCAGGTTCCAGCCCATGGTGGTCTGCAATTGCGTATCCCAGCCGACGAACACCCCGGCGGCGGCGGCCAGGGCGGCGCCGAGCATCCAGGTCGCCTTGATCACCCGCTCGGTGGGAATGCCGGTCAGGCGGGCCAGTTCGGGGGAATCGCTGACCGCCCGCATGGCCTTGCCGGTGCGGGTCCGGGTCAATAGCCAGTGCACTATCAGCATCAGGACGACGGTCGAGCCGATGATCCAAATGTGCCGTTCGGCGATGCGCAGGCTGTCGAAGAACACCAGCGGCCGGGAAATGCCCACCGAATAGGATTCGATTTCGACGCCCCAGATCACCCGGATCAGCGACCGCAGCATCAGGGCGATGCCGAACGAGGCGATCACCAGCACGATGGTCGATTTGTCGTGGAACGGCTTGTAGAACCAGCGGTCGATGCCGAGGGCGATAATGGCCGTGCCGATCATCGCCAGCGGCAGGGCCAGCATCGGATTGGCACCGGTGACGGCGACCACGGTGAGGGCGAGATAGGCGCCCAGGGTCATCATGTCGCCGTGGGCGAAATGGGCGAACCGCAGGATACCGAACACCAGCGAGACGCCGATCGCGCCGAGGGCATAGATCGAGCCCAGGACCAGCCCCGGCAGCAGGTAGAAATTGACGAAGATCAGCAGATCGCCCATCGCCGGTACTAACCCCCCAGGAACATCCGGGCGACCTCCGGATCGGCGATCAGGTCGGCACCGGTGCCCTGGTGGCGGTTGCGGCCGTCGACCAGGACATAGCCGCGATGGGCCACCGACAGCGCCTGCCGGGCGTTCTGTTCGACCATCATGATCGGCGTGCCGGCGCCGTTGATCCGACCGATCAGTTCGAAGATCTGTTGGGCGTAGGCCGGGCTCAATCCCGCCGTCGGCTCGTCCAGCATCAGCACCTTGGGATCCAGCATCAGGGCCCGGCCCAGGGCCACCATCTGCCGCTGGCCACCCGATAGCGTGCCGGCGGCCTGGTTGCGTTTTTCCAACAGCGGCGGGAACAGGCCATAGACATGGTCCAGCCGATCGTCGAGCGGGCCGGTCAGGATGTAGGCCCCCATCTCGAGGTTTTCCTGCACCGTCAGGTTGGGAAAGACGTTCTCGGTCTGCGGCACGAAGCAGACGCCCCGGGCCACCACCCGCTCGGGCGGCTCGCCGGTGATCTCCTCGTCGCCGAGCCAGACCTGGCCGCCATGCAGGTGCAAAAGGCCGAACACCGCCTTCATCGCCGTCGACTTGCCGGCCCCGTTGGGGCCGATGATGGCGACGACTTCGCCAGGCTGGAGGTCGAGCGAGACGTCGTGCAGGATCGGCGCATCGTCGCCATAGCCGGCGGTAACGCCCCGCAGGGTCAGCACCGTCATGCCGCGTCCCCGGCGGCGGCGGTGCCGAGGTAGGCCTCGAGCACCCGCGGATCCTTGCGGATGTCGGCCATGGCGCCGCTGGTCAAGACGCTGCCCGCGGCCATCACGATCACCGGATCGCAGAGCCGGGCGATCATGTCCATGTTGTGCTCGATAATGCAGAAGGTGATGCCGCGTTCCCTGTTCAGGCGCTGGATCATCTCCGCCAGTTGCCCCAGCAGCGTCGGGTTGATGCCGGCGCCCGGTTCGTCCAGCAATACCACGCTGGCCCCCGACATCATGGCCCGGCCGAGTTCGAGGAGCTTCTTCTGCCCGCCGGAAAGATTGCCGGCCAACTCGTTGCGCACCGGGTCCAGGCCCAAGAAGGCCAGGGTCTCGTCGGCCTCGGCCATCACCTCGGCCTCGCGGGCCGCGACGGCGGCCGGCGCGAACCAGGCCTTGAACAGCCGTTCGCCGTCCTGGCCGGCCGGTACGGTCATCAGGTTTTCCAGGCTGGTCAGGCCGTTGAACTCGTGCGGTATCTGGAAGGTACGCACCAGGCCGCGATGGAACAGCCGGTGCGAGGGCTGACCGGTGACGTCCTGGCCGTCCAGCAGCACCCGGCCGGCGGTGGGCTTGAGGAAGCCGGCGATGATGCTGAACAGCGTGGTCTTGCCGGCACCGTTGGGGCCGATCAGTCCGGTGATCGAGCCGGCGGCGACGTCGAAGGTGCAGCCATCGACGGCACGCAAGCCGCCGAAGCTCATGTGGATATCTTGGATCGACAGGATCGGCTGATCGCCGGGTGCTTCCCGGCCCTCGTCTACATGCGGCCTTGAACTCAAGCCTAACCCCCCTTCGCCGCTCTATTAGGCGTTGCCCGCCGGCGTTCGGCAACAGCCTACCGGGATTGGCGACGGTTTGCGCGGGCAAATTCACCGGCCCGGCCGCACGCCATCGGCGCATTCGTGAACCAGCGCACACGCCGATTGCTTGCGCCCGGCCTGAAATGGGTTCACGCTTATGGTGGGAACTCAAAATGGGGGA
>JASLMH010000067.1 GCA_030746635.1 Alphaproteobacteria bacterium
ACCGCCGCCGGCTATGGCTCCAGCCCGCATTTCCTCTATTCCGGCGTCGACCAGGACGGCCGGCCGTTCCAGTTGATGGAGATCCTCTACGGCGGCATTCCCGGCCGTCCGGTCGGCGACGGCATGGACGGCCATTCCTGGTGGCCGCTGTTCGAGAACATTCCGACCGAATACCTGGAAAGCTACTACCCGATGGTGATCGAGAATTACGCCTCGATCGCCGATACCGGCGGCGCCGGCCAGCATCGCGGCGGCAACGGGGTGGAGAAGGTGTATCTGCTGCTGGAGGAAGGCGATGTCTCGATCCACGACGACCGCCACGCCTCGCAGCCCTGGGGCATCCTCGGCGGCAAGCCCGGTGCCTGCTCCGAGAAATGGCTGATCCGCAAGGATGGTGAGAGGCAACCGCTGCCTTCGAAAATCGACAACGTCCGGGTGCGGCCGGGCGATCGGGTGGTCTTCCGCACCGCCGGCGGCGGCGGCTGGGGCGACCCGTTGCAACGGGACCCGATGCGGGTGCGCAACGACGTGGCGCGCCGGCTGATCAGCGCCGATCTGGCACGCAGCGACTACGGCGTCGTCCTGCACGGCAGGGAGCAGGCCGTCGACCTGCGCGCCACCCAGGATTTGCGCGACGGCATGGGGCGGAACCGCAAACAATCGCCGCTGTTTGATTTCGGCGAACGGCCGGCCGGTGCCGGTGCTAAGCTGTAGACTGGGTCCGACAGGGAGCATTGCCCGGGCAATGAACGGGACCCGCAGGGAACGAACACGACAACAAGGGTGCTTGCACGATGTTTGAAGCTGGAATTGCGCTGCTGATCACGATCATTATCGTCATCGCGATCCTCTACATCATCTCGATCTGGATCTACAAAAGGGCGCCGGCCAACATGTGCTTCATCCGCACCGGCTTCCTGGGCACCAAGGTCTGCCTGGGTCAGGGGGCGCTGGTGCTGCCGGTGTTCCACGAAGTGACCTGGGTGTCGCTGGAGATCCTGAAACTGATCATCAGCCGGGCTCGGGAACAGGCGATCCTGACCTCGGACAACATCCGCGTCGACGTAGTGGCGGAACTCTATACCCATGTCGGTCATGCCGAGGACGACGTGCTGACCGCCTCCCGCAGCCTGGGCGAGAAGACCTTCGATTCCGACAAGGTGCGCAATCTGCTGGAAGCCAAGGTGGTCAGTGCCCTGCGCAGCTATGCCGCGACCAAGACCCTGAAGGAACTGCACGAGAACCGGGACGCCTTCGCCCGCGACATCAAGGCCAACGTGATCGAAAGCTTCTCCGCCAACGGCCTGATGCTGGAGGAAGTCACCATCGTCACCATGGAACAGACGGCGAAGGAGTACTTCCGCACCGACAACGTGTTCGACGCCGAGGGCCTGAAGGTGATCACCGAGATCACCTCGGATGCCCGGCGCAAGGTGCACGACACCGAGAAGCGCACCACCGTCTCGATCCGCCAGAAGGAACTGGACACGCAACTGGAACTGCTGGAAATCGAGCGTCACGAGGCCGTCGCCCGAGCCAACCAGGACAAGGAAGTGGCCAACGAGCAGGCCAACCAGTTGGGTCAGAAGCAGATCTACGTCCTCGACCAGCGGATGAGCGTGGAAGAAAAGGAAATCGAGAACGATCAGGCGCTTGAACGCATGCGCACCGAGCGTGATCTGGCCGTCACCGAGGAAGCCAAGCGCCGGGAAACCGCCGAGATCCAGAAGGAGCTGGCCCTGGAGCAGGAACGGCGGGACCGCGAGATCGAACTGATCGCCAAGGCCCGGCAGGAGGAACTGGCCAACATCGAACGCAACCTGAGCCTGGAGAAGGCCGAAAAGGACCGGCAGATCGAGCTGGTCGCCAAGGCCAAGGAGGCGGAACTGGCGGAAATCTCGCGCGCCCTGGCCCGTGAACAAGCGGAGAAGGAGCGCGAAATCGAACTGTCGGCCAAGGAACGCGAGCGCCAGCAGGCCGAGATTACCCGCATCACCGCCGTCATGTCGGACGAGGAACAGGCCCGTGACGAGCGCCATCAGGCGGCCGAGGATGCCGCCCTGGCGGTGCGCCGGCGCAGCCTGGAAACCCGCCTGGCGATGCTGGATTTGGACAAGGAAGAGGCCTTCGCCGCCACCCAGCAGGAACAGGAGGTGGCCAACGAGAAGGCCCGGGTGCTGGCCGAACAGCAGCGCTTTATCCTGGATCGGCGTTGGGAGGTCGAGGAGGAGGAGATCAACAAGGCGGCGGCGCTGGAGAAGGCGCAGATCCAAAAGGACGCCGCGGTGATCGAGGAAAGCAAGTCCCGCGAGGCGGCCGAGATCCAACGGGCCCTGGCCCGCGAACAGGAGGAACGCGACCGCGATATTGCCCTGGTGGCCAAGGCCGAGGAGTTGGAGCGGGCGGAAATCAAACGCGGACTGGCCCGCGAGCAGGAGGAACGGGACCGTCAGATCGCCCTGGTGGTGAAGGACTCCGAATTGCGCCAGACCGAGGTGCAAAAGGACCTGGCCGTGGAGCTGGAACAGCGCGAGCGCGATATCGCCCTGATCGAAAAGGAGAAGCAACGCGAGGCGGCCGACATCCAGCGCTTCCTGGCCCGCGAACAGGAAGAGCGGGACCGCGAGATCGCCATGGTCGAGAAGACCCGCGAGTTGGAAGAGGCCGAGGTGCGCCGGCTGGCGACCACGGTGGAAAAGGAAGGCGCCGAGCACCGGGTGGAATCGGTGCGGCTGGTGGCCGACGCCGAGCGGCAGAAGGAGATCGACCGCATCGACGCCGAGAAGCTGGCCGAAAGTCGCCGCATCGACGAGGAGAACAAGGCGGCGATCACCCGCATGCACATGGTCACCCAATCGGAGGCCCGCAAGCAGGCGGCGGAGCAGGAACACGACGCCACCCTGATCCGGGCCAAGGCGACCTCCGAGGCGCAGAAGATCACCGCCGACGGCATCGAACGCGAGGCCGGCGCCCAGGGCCGGGCCGAGGCCGAGGTCGAGGCACTGCGGGCGGAGAACGCCCAGCGCATGCTGGAGGCCGAGGCCGGCGGCCTGGAGGCCAAGGCCGACGCCCTGAAAAAATACAACGAGGCGGCGACCTTCCTGGAACTGGCGAAATTGTCGATCGAGGCCGACCGCGACGTCCATATCGACCAGGCCAAGGCCATGGGCAGCGCCCTGGAAGGCGCGCAGATCCGCATGTACGGCGGCGGCGACGGCACCGTGGAGACCATCCGCGGCCTGTTCACCCAGGGCTTCGGCGTCGGCGAGGTGCTGGAAGGTTTCGCCCAGTCGATGCCCGAGGGCCTGCGCCAGCGCTTCACCGCCAACGGCCTGCGCGGCCTGTTCGGCCGGCCCTACAGCGCCGGCAATCTGAGGGAATCGGTGGAGCACCTGGCGACCCTGGTCGAACGCGGCCTGAAGTCCAAGAAGGCGCGGGAAGCACCGTTCCCCGAGGCGGCCGCGAAGCTGCTGGAAGCCGCCGGCGACGACGAGACCATGACCCGGGCCGTGGCCATGTTGCAGGAACTGAACCGTCAGGGCGTGTTCGACGAGGTGCCGTTCGACAGCGTCTGGAACATCATGCAGGCGGCGGCGAAACTTGCAGATTGATGCCGATGAATAATTTCGGGGACAGGATATTTAATTACGGCGATGGCTCAGAGTGGATGGTCTCGGTGATCGGCGTAATTAAGTATCCTGTCCCCGAAATTATCTAGGCGCCGACCCCAAGATGGCCGATCTCGACGTCGTATTGGAGCATGTCGACAAGACCTTCGCCGGCGAAACCCGGGCGGTGATCGATTTCACCGCCGAGTTCGAGCGTGGCGAATTCGTCGCCATGCTGGGACCGTCGGGCTGCGGCAAGACCACCACGCTGCGGATGATCGGCGGCCTGGAGGAGGTCACGGCCGGCCGCATCTATATCGCCGGCCAGGATGTCACCGACCTGCCGCCCTCGCACCGCGATACCTCGATGATGTTCCAGAGCTTCGCCCTGTTTCCTCACCGCACGGTGTTCCAGAACGTCGAATTCAGCCTGAAGATGCAGGGCCTGGATCGCGACGCGCGCCATCGCCGGGTCTGGGAAATGGTCGAGATGGTCGGCCTGTCGGAACTGGCCAGCCGCCGCCCCTCGGACCTCTCGGGCGGTCAGCAACAGCGCGTCGCCCTGGCCCGGGCCCTGATCAGCCGGCCGACGGTGCTGCTCCTCGACGAACCGCTGGGCTCCCTGGACTACAACCTGCGTCAGACCATGATGGTGGAGTTGAAGAAGATCCAGCAGGAGACCGGCATCACCTTCATCATGGTCACCCATTCCCAGCAGGAGGCCATGTCCATGGCCGACAAGGTCATCGTGATGAGCGACGCGATGATCCAGCAGATCGGCACCTCGCGCGAAATCCACGAGAATCCCCGCAACCGCTTCGTCGCCGACTTCATCGGCAACAACAACCTGTTCCGCGGCACCATCCGGTCGCGCAGCGGCTCGGTGGTGTTCGTCGAATCCGATACCCAGCTCTATTATGTGAAAATCCCGGAACATATCCGCCAGGTCAGACCCGGTAGCGAGGCGTATTTTTCCGTGCGCGCGGATCTGATGCACACCGGCGAGCAGCCGAACATGGCCAACAAGGTGATGGGCAGCTACATCGCCACCGAGTTCATGGGCACCCTGGAGACCGACGTTTTCGAGATCGAGCCCGGACATTTCGTGCATGTCGAGCAGCACCGGCACCTCTCGGACCGGGTCTACCAGGTGGGCGAGAGAGAAACCGTCTGCTGGGCCGCCGACAGCGGCGTGCTGCTGGAGGCGACCCGCCGGCCCGAGGACCTGGAGGTGGCCTGACGGCGGCAGCAAATGGATCGTAGCGCGGATATCGTGATCATCGGCGCCGGTATCGCCGGCGCCGCCAGTGCCTATTACCTGGCCAAGGGCGGCGCCAAGGTGGTGGTCTGCGAAAAGGGCGAGGTCGCCGGCGAGCAATCCAGCCGCAATTGGGGCTTCGTCCGCCAACAGGGCCGCGACCCGGCGGAAATCCCCCTGATGATGGCGTGCAACAGGATCTGGCGCGAGCTGGAGCGGGAGTTGAACGCCGATCTGGAATGGCTGGCCAACGGCAACGTCGTCACCTTCGCCGACGAGGCGGAACGGGCCGCCTGGGAAGGCTGGCGCGACACCGCCAGGGACTTCGGCCTGCATGCCGAATTGCTGGACCGGAGCGGACTGGATCGGCTCATCCCCGGTCATGCTTTCGACTGCCTGGGCGGCATCCACACCGAAAGCGACGGCCAGGCGGAACCGACCAAGGTGACGGCCGCCTTTCGCCGCGCCGCCGAGGGCCGGGGGGCGGAATTCCTCACCCACTGCGCCGCCTACGAAGTCGAAACCGAGGCCGGCGCAGTGGCCGGCGTGCTGACCGAGCGGGGCGGCATCCGGGCCCCGGTGGTGGTCTGCGCCGCCGGCGCCTGGTCGGGCCGGCTGTTGCGCACCCTGGGCCTGAAACTGCCGCAGATCTGGCTGAAGGGATCGGTGGCACGCACCACCGCGGCGCCGATCATCTCCCACACCGCGACCTGGACAGGGGTCGCCTTCCGCCAGCGCCGCGACGGCACCATGAACCTCGCCACCCGCTCCACCGACCACGACCTGACCATCGACAGCCTGCTCAATCTGCCGGCCTTCACGGGCGGCTATCTACGGAACCGCCGGGGCGTCCACTTGCACCTGAACCGGCTGTTCCTGGATCTGTTCGCCGGCCGCTTTTCGAAGGCGGCGCTGCGCCGCGAGCTGACCCGTCACCGCATTCTGGATCCGGAACCGAACCACCGCATGCTGGCCCAGACCCTGACCGAACTGCGCCGCATCCTGCCGCCGGCCGCCGAGGTGGAGATCGACCGCAGCTGGGCCGGCTATGTGGATCTAACGCCGGACATGCTGCCGACCATAGACCGCCTGGAGCAGCCGGCCGGCCTGGTGCTGGCCACCGGTTTCAGCGGCCACGGCTTCGGCATGGGCCCGATCGTCGGCAAGCTGGTCTCGGAGCTGATCCTGGACGGCGAGCCGTCCCTGGATCTTTCGGCCTTCCGCTTCTCACGCTTCAACGACGGCAGCAAACTGACGCCCCATAGCGTGATCTGACCGGGAAGAACCGACATGGCAGACCTGAACACCGTCCTGATCACCGGCGCGGCGGGCGGTATCGGTGGGCGTCTGCGCAAACTGCTCAAGGGGGCCTATCCGCGCCTGTTGCTGAGTGACCGCGAGAGGCCCGCCGATCTGGCGGATGACGAAGAATTCATCGCCGCCGAGCTATCGGATATGACCCAGGTCGAGGCGCTGCTGCGGGGCGTCGACGGCGTCATACATCTGGGCGGCCGCGCCTTCGAGGACGAATGGGCGGTGATCCACCAGGCCAACATCGTCGGCTGCCACAATCTGTTCGAGGCGGCGCGCCTGAACGGCACGGCAAGGGTGGTCTTCGCCTCCTCGAACCACGCGATCGGCTTCTATCCCCGTCACCGCCGGATCGGCGTCGACCACAAGGTCCGCCCCGACAGCCGCTATGGCGTCTCGAAGGCCTTTGGCGAGGCCCTGGGCGCCTTCTATGCCGAGAAATACGGCCTCGGCGTGCTGGCCATCCGCATTGGCAACGTCGACGACCATCCGGTCGACCTGCGCCGCCTGTCGATCTGGATCAGCCCGCGCGATCTGGTGCAACTGATCCGCATCGGCCTGGAACATCCCGATCTGCGCTACGAGGTGGTCTGGGGTGTTTCCGACAACGCCCGCGGCTGGTGGGACAACGAACCGGCCTATCGCCTGGGCTATCGCCCGGCCGACCGGGCCGAGGACCATCGCGAACGCGCCCTGGCCGCCGAGGCCGAGCGGCAACCGGACCCGGTGGGCGACCATTTCCAGGGCGGCGATGCCTGCAGCCTCGAATTCGCCGGGCCGCCGCCCGGCGACGGCGACTGATCCCACGAATCAACGGGCCTATCTCGCGCCATCCACCCTTCGAGACGCGCCTACGGCGCTCCTCAGGGTGAGGACGAGCAAGGATTTTCGGACCCCTCTCATACTGAGGAGGGCGCGCAACGCCCGTCTCGAAGCATGTTTTTGGCTCGATCTTCCGACGGATCGTAGGCGCACCCAACTACCGCGAGCGGCGGTAGAGGACTGTGTAGATGGCCAGGAACAGGCCGATCATCGCCAGGGAAAACACCGTCGAGGCGGTGCCCAGCGCGAACAGGGTCGGGCGGATGCGCTGGGTCATCGAGGCGTTGATGTCCAAGGGCAGGGTGTTCTCGGCCCCGGCCAGCAGGGTGGTACGGGCGAACTCGTCGTAGGACAGGGTGAAGCCGAACAGCCCGGCGGCGACGATGCCCGGGGTGATCAGGGGCAGGGTGATCTCCTTGAACACCGTCCATTCATCGGCACCCATATCCCGGGCGGCCTCCTCCAGGCTGCTGTCGAAGCGGTTGAACACCGCCATCATCACCAGGAAGCCGAACGGCAAGGTCCAGACCACGTGCACGCCGAGGGCCGACGACCACCAGGCGGCCGGGATACCCATTTGCCGCATCAGGGTGGCCAGACCCAGGCTGAGCAGGATGCCGGGCACCATCAGGCCGGCCATCACCGTGTAGAACAGCAGGCCCGAGCCGTAGAATTTCTTGCGGAAGGCCATCGCCAGCATGGTCGAGAACAGGGCGGTGATGACCATGACGATCAGCGCCAGCATCAACGACCGCATCATCGCCCCTTGCAGATCGCCCACCGTCGACGGTTCGATCAACTTGCCCCACCAGTACAACGAGGTGCCGCGCATGGGGAACGAGGTGCCACCCCGCCGGCCCTGAAACGACAGGATGAACATGGCGATCATCGGGCCGTAAATGAACACCACGAAGATCATGTAGTAGACGCTGAAACCGGTCTTCACCCAGGCCTTGCGGCGGCGTTCCGGGGTCCAGCGGGCCATCCCTCAAAGCTCCTTGCGGATGTCGACGATGCGCAGGATGACGACGACGCCGATCATCATCGACAGCATCAGCATCAAGGCGTTCACCGCCGCGAAGGGATAGTTGGCGATGGCGTAGTAGTTCAGGATCACCGTGCCGGTGGTCGAGGTCTTGCCGCCATAGACCACCACGGCGGTGGCGAATTCGCCCATCAGTATGACGAAGATGAAGATCATGCCGATGGCCACGCCGGGCAGCGACAACGGGCCGATAATCTCGCGAAAGATCTGGAACGGCGTCGCCCCCATGTCGCGGGCCGCCTCCAGGATCGCCGGGTCGATCTTGGACAACGAAAAAAAGATCGGCCCGACGCACAGCACCACGTAGATCTGCACCAGCGCCATGGTATAGCCGAATTCGGAATAGAGCAGGAAGCTCACCGGCTTGTCGACTATGTCCAGGTTGATCAGCAGGCTGTTCAACAGGCCCCGCCGGCCCAGCATCGGCAGCCAGGCCACGGCGCGGATCAGATACGAGGTCCAGAACGGCACCATGCAGACCAGGAACAGCGCCATCTGCCACTTGAACGACTGCACCTGCATGGCCAGGAAATAGGCGATCGGGTAACCGACGATCAGGCACAACACCATGACCACGGCGGTGAAATAGAAAGTCGAGCCAAGGGTGCGGATGAACACGCTGAGGGTCAGGAAGTTGCGGTGTTCCTGATCGAAGAAGCCCTCGTTGTAGAAATAGCCAGCGTAATATTGCAGCGTCAGGTCAGGGACGAGCCCCCCCTTGGCCGAGGTCCAGAAACTGAAGACGATGATGCTGATCAGCGGCAGTACCAGGAACACCAGCAGCCAAAGCGTCGCCGGCGCCACCAGCCAGCCCACCGGGAAGCCCACCTCGCGCCTGGTCTTGCGGGCCTCCGCCACCTGCGACGGCCCGACCGGCTGGCCGCCGATCAATCCGCTGTGCTGGGCCTGGGCGAAATCCTGCATGCCGGTCCGTGGCCAGATTCAGTTGGAGTGGGCCGGCACGGCAATCGCCGCCCGGCCCATCCAATCGTGGCCGTATCCGCTAGCGGACACGGCGGGTTCTAGGCGCTGAGGAATTCGGTCCAGCGCTTCACCAGGTAATCGTTCTCGTCCATCAACGAGTTCCAGACGGCGATATTGGCGAACCGGTTCCAGTACGATCCGCCATCACGAACCTCGCCCTTCTCGACGATGATGGTGCCGAACGGGTCGGGCAGTTCCTTGGCCGCCGGCTTGCCCTCGTACCAGAAGTCCCACTCCTCGGGCTCCAGGTGTTTCTTGACGTTTTCGGGCACCGACATGTAGTAGCCCTGGCGGGCAACAAAGGCGCCGGGCCAGCCGCTGAGCCACCAGTTGATGTACTCATAGCACTGATCCAGCTTCTTGCCGGTGACCTTGGCGGAAATCGCGCAGCCGCCGTGCCAACCGCGCATGCCTTCCTTCAGGTAGGCGTAGACGCAGGGCACGCCCTCGGCCTTGATGGCCGTGACCGCCGGCGACCACATGCTTTCCAGCACCACCTCGCCGCTGACCATCAGGTTGACCGACTGGCCGAAGGTCTCCCAGAAGGCGCGGAAATGGCCTTCCTGCTTCTTCTTGATTAGGAAGTCGATCAGGAAATCGATCTCCGGCTTGGTCATGTTGCCCTTGTCCTTGAACTTGAACAGTCCCAGGGCCTCGATCGCCAGGGAAGCGTCCATGACGCCGATCTGCGGCACGTTCAACAGGGCCACCTTGCCCTTGAAGTCCGGGCTGAACAATTCGCCCCAGCTTTCGATCTTGCGGCCGGTGTCCTTGGGGTTGTAGCCCAGGGAATCGGCGTTGTGCCAACCCGGCAACATAGAGATGTAGCGCGAGGGACCCTTGACCCGATTGCCGTCCTCGTCCAGCCACAGCTGCCGGAATGGGGCATCGCCTTGACCCTGGCTCGAATCCGGGGTCAGACGGCCGGTCTTGCTTAGATTGGTGACCTTGTCCCACTCCTTGATCCGCTTGGTGTCGATCGGCTGCCAGACCTTGGACGGGATGAACACATCCATGTCGTTGTAATAGCCCTCGGCGATCTCGTACTGATCGTTCTGGTTCAGCATCTTGCCGAACATGGCGCCATAGCCCAGCGCCTGGCCCCGCACCGGGAAGCCCAGGTCCTTCGAGGCCCTGCCCTGGATCTCGTTGATGATGCTGACGCCCAGGCCGATGGTGCGGATCGGATCGGCGGCCTGAACGATATTCGGGAAACCGGCGACGCTGCCCGCCGCCACCGCGCCGGCGGCGGTCCCCATGAATTGCCGGCGGCTTACGCCCCCGTTCGCCACACCTATATGTTTGCTGCCATTCTTCGCGGTCATTCCCAGCCTCCCTTTGGTTTGTCGTGCCGCGCCGCGATCCCCTGTAGCCTTGGCGCAAAGGACCGCCATTGATGATACATTACGATTTCCGGCCATGAAACGAAAACCACCGGGGAGGACGCCTTGAGCGTGTTGATCAAAAACGGCCGTATCGTGACGGCGGTGGACGACTACCAGGCGGACGTCTTCGTCAGTGGCGACACCGTGGCCGTGATCGGGCGCAACCTGGCGATCGAGGCCGATCAGGTGATCGACGCCGCCGGCAAGCTGGTGATCCCCGGCGGCGTCGACCCGCATACCCACCTGGAGATGCCGTTCGGCGGCACCACCACCTCCGACACCTTCGAGACCGGCACCCGGGCGGCGGCCTTCGGCGGCACCACCTGCATCGTCGATTTCGCCATCCAGACCAAAGGCACCTCGACCCTGGAAGCGCTGGAGACCTGGCACGGCAAGGCGGCCGGCCGGACCGCCATCGACTATGCCTTCCACATGGTCATCACCGATATGCCGGACGAGCGGGTGCCGGAGATGCGGCGCCTGGCCGACGAGGGCGTCACCTCGTACAAGCTGTTCATGGCCTATCCGGGCGTGCTGCTGTCCGACGACGGCACCATCTTCCGGGCCATGCGCAAGGCCGGCGAGGACGGCACCCTGGTCTGCATGCATGCCGAGAACGGCATCGTCATCGACGAACTGGTCAAGATCGCCCTGGCGCAAGGCCATATCGAACCGAAGTACCACGCCCTCACCCGGCCGACCCGGTTGGAGGCGGAGGGCGCGCACCGGGCCCTGGCGATCGCCGAGGTGGCCCGCGCACCGGTCTATATCGTCCACCTCAGTTGCTATGACGCCCTGCAGGAACTGCGCATGGCCCAGGCCCGCGGCGTCATGGCCCATGCCGAGACCTGCCCGCAGTATTTGTTGCTGGACGTCGATTGCTATGACGAGCCGGGCTTCGACGGCGCCAAGTACGTGCTGACGCCGCCGCTGCGGGAGAAGTGGAACCAGGACGAATTGTGGGGCGGGCTGCGGACCAGCGCCCTGGACGTGATCTCGACCGACCATTGCCCGTTCTGCATCCGGGAGCAGAAGGAGTTGGGCCGCGACGATTTCAGCCAGATCCCCAACGGCGGGCCGGGCGTCGAGAACCGCATGAGCCTGATCTATCACCACGGCGTCAGCGGCGGCAACATCACCCTGAACCGGTTCGTCGAGCTGACCTCGACCTCGCCGGCGAAGATCTTCGGCCTGTTCCCGCGCAAGGGCACCATCGCCGTCGGCAGCGATGCCGACATCGTGATCTTCGATCCGAACCAGGAAGAGACCATCAGCCGCCACAACGCCCGCACCCACCACATGAACATCGACTACAGCGCCTACGAGGGTTTCAAGGTCAAGGGCTATACCGAGACCGTGCTCTCGCGCGGCAAGATCATCGTCGACAAGGGCGAGTACCTCGGCCGGCCCGGCGACGGCTCGTTCGTCAAGCGGGGGCCCTACGGCGGGCTCTATTCGGCGACACGGGACGCCGCCCGGCGCGATATCCTGGCCGGCGGACCGGTGCTGGGTTCGCCCGGTGCCCGGGGATGAAGAACGCGGCCGAGTAAACTCGATCAGGACACCGCGTCGATGCCTCTCTGGTAGGTGGAGGGCGTCAGTTCCTCTACCGCCTTGGCCCGTTTCGACAGCCAGAAGCTGTAGGCCGGGGGCATCAGCTCGTAGGCGTCCTCCACCCCCAGCTTGAGGGCCGCGTCCAGCGGCCAGTTCGGGTTGTAGAGCAGTTCGCGGGCCAGGGCGATCAGGTCGGCCTGGCCCCGTTGCAGGATCTCCTCGGCCTGGTCGGCATGCACGATCAGGCCGACCGCCATGCTCATCAACCCGGCCTCGGCGCGGATCTTCTCGGCATAAGGCACCTGGTAGCCGTAGCCGACCGGACCGGTACCGACCACCGGCGAGCCGCGCATGCCGCCCGAAGAGCAATCGATGACGTCGATGCCCAGATCCTTGACGATGCGGGCCAGGGCGACGTTCTCGTCCGGCCCCCAGCCGGCGTCGTCCTCCACCGACAGGCGCAGGAAGAGGGGCTTGTGTTGCGGCCAGTTGGCGCGCACGCATTCGGTGACCTCGATGGCGAAGCGCCGGCGGTTTTCCTCCGTGCCGCCATAATCGTCGTTGCGCCGGTTGGCCATGGGCGAGAGGAACTGATGGATCAGGTAGCCGTGCGCGCCATGGATTTCCAGCATATCGAAACCGGCGGCATCGGCTCGCGCCGCCGCCCGGCCCCAGGCCTCGACCACGTCCGGGATTTCGGCCCGGCTCAGGGCCCTGGGCTCGGGGTCGCCGGGATCGGCCAGGGCGGAGGGCGCCACCAGTTCCCAGGCCTCCCAATCGTCGATCTCGGGGCTCGGCACCAGCGGCTTGGCGCCCTCCCAGGGGCGGAAGCGCCGCGCCTTGCGGCCGCTATGGCCAATCTGGATGCCCGGGACGGAACCGTGCGCACGGATGAAATCGCTCAGCCGGCGGAACTGCGGCACCACGGCATCGTCCCACAAGCCCAGATCGCCCACCGTGCCGCAGCCGCGCCGCTCAACCTTGGTGGATTCGACGATCACCAGGCCGGCTCCGCCGACGGCGAAGCGGCCCGCGTTCATCAGGTGCCAGTCGGTGGGAAAGCCCTTCTCGCCGGCGTATTGATGCATCGGCGCCACGACGACGCGGTTCTTCAGGGTGACATCACGCAGGGTCAACGGGGAAAACAACATCGGTGCCGTCATTGTCGGACTGCCTTTCGCTCGCGCGCGTTTCATTCAACCAGGCCCACTCTAGCAGACAGTCAGCGGGAGTGACTTATTGCTCCTCCGACCAGTCGCCGCGAACGAAGGCGACGGTGCTGGCATAGCCCTCCCGGTGCAGGCGCTCGACCGTGCCGGCCAGCTTGTCCGGGCCGTGGGCGGGGATGCCCAGGCCGTTGATGATCCGGTTGTTCATGTTGAACAGGGCGCAGACGGCGGCGGCGTGGTAGAGGGCGATATCGTCCCAGCCGGCGGCGAACACCGCATCGGCGTCTGCCTGGCTCATCCGTTCCGGGGTGTCGTTGAGCTTGCGGACGTATTTCAGGATCGCCTTCAGCCGATCGGGCAGCGCCGCCCCATCGATATCGTGCAACAGGGGTTCCAGCACGCCGGGCGCCATGCCGAAGGCCTCGGCCACCGCCGCGTGCTCGCCGTAGCAGAATTCGCAGGCGTTCAGGCCGGAGACAAAGGCGCCGATCAGCTCCCGCTCGGCCACCGAAAGCGGTGACGGTCCGCGCAACAGGGCCTGGTGATAGGCGGCGAAGGGCAGACCGAGTTCCGGATCCAGCTTCAGAACCGCCTTCAGGTCCGCCCGCGGTTGGCTTTTCAGAAAACTCATTGTGGCTCCTTTACCTTGACCGATCGGGGGCGGCGAGAAATCGCAGCAGCCAGGCGGCCATTTCGTCCTCGTGGGTCGGTTGCGCCAGGCTATCCAGGGCATTGTCGACGATAGCCCGGCCGAATTGGTCGCGCCGCATGGCGTAGAGGTCGGCGGCGAACGCCTTGGTCATTTCCGGATGGCCCTGCAAGGCGACGATGTTGTCGCCGAGCTGGAACAGGCCATAGGGGCAGAAATCGCTACCGGCCAACAACTCGGCGCCGTCCGGCAGCCGCGTCACCTGATCCTGGTGCGATGCCAGCAAGGCGATTTCGTCCAACGCCGGCGTCATCCAGTCGCGCCGTCGGCCGACCTGGTAGCTATGGACACCGATACCCCAGCCCCGCGACGAACGTTCGACGGCGCCGCCGAAGGCCTGGGCGACGAGCTGGTGACCGAAGCAGATGCCGACGACGGGCCGCGCCTCGGCCGCCGCCCGCGCGAAGGCGGCCAAATCGGCGATCCAGGGATCGTCGTCGAAGGCGCTGTAACGACTGCCGGTGATCAACCAGCCGTCGCAGGCCGAGACCGACGCGGGCAACTCGCCCAGGTAGCTGCGGTAGACCCGGAAGGCCGGCTGTTCGTCGCCCCGGCCGAGGAAGCGCCGGCAGGCATCGGCGAAGCTGCCGTGGCGGGCGGCCAGTTGCTCGGCCACCGCCCCCGCCTCCAGGATACCGATGGTGATCGGCGACGGAGGAGGCGCCATCGAAGAGTCCGATTCGCCGTAGGCGATCAGGCCCGGCGGGCCGGGCGCATCACCTTCAACAGCCAGAAGATGACGCAGAAGATGCCGGTCAGCACCACCAGCGCCACCACCGCCGCCAGCCGTTTGCCGAAGGCCTCGCCCAGGGTATAGCCGTCCTGCAGCAGATAGACGCAGAGGATCTGCACCGATTGCAGGGCGGCGCCGGCACTGAGCAGGATGGCGGCGAAGGTCGAGCCGCGCAGCGAGGTTAGGACCATGGATTCGACGCTGCGCTGCTGCACGATATGGGTGCGATAGGCGCGCCAATGATAGCCGCAGAAGCCGACGATGCCGACGATCAGCACCACCCAGAAGATGGCGTTGTGGTGGCTGAGGCCGTTCAGCACCAGGGTGAAGAGGTCCTCGAACGGCTGGTAGAAATACAGGAAGATCAGGACGACGATGTAGATGATGAAGCCGACCAGGGTCCAGAACCACTGCCAACCGCTCATATCCCGCATCCCCTGTTGTCGATACCGCGCCGCTGCCGGCCGGCGATCCGATTTTCTTGTACCCGATCGGCGACGGGCAAGGCAATGCATCGGCCCATGGCGGTCATCCCTTCCCCCTCACGATGCCAGGGGCGGCCGTCGACGGTGCCATTCGGTGGCCCCCTCGTAGGCCGACGCCACCCGCAGCAGGGTCGGCTCCTCGAACCAGCCGGCCAGCAATTGCAGGCCCACCGGCAGGCCGTCGGCGGTGAAGCCGCAAGGCACCGAGATCGCCGGTTGCCCGGTGAAACAGGCCAGCCGGGTCAACTGTCCCAGGGCGCGCCAGCCCTCCACCTTGCGATCGCCGACCCACAGGGCGCCGGTTTCGATCGGCACCGCCGGCAGCGCCGTCGTCGGCAGCGCCAGCACCGGCGTCTCCGCCAGTACCGCCGCCATCTCCCGGTTGATCCGCATCCGGCTGTCGCGGGCCCGCAGGTACTGGTTGGCGGTGAGGTCCCGGCCCAGCAACAGCCGCTCGGCGACGTCGGGCGACAATTCATCGCCGTGCCGTGTCAGGTGCCCTTCATGGGTGGCGTAAGCCTCGGCCTGGGCCATGACGTTCCAGGCGTCGATGGCCTCGCGATTGAAGGGCAGGACCACCTCCTCGACGGCGGCGCCGAGATCGCTCAACTGGCCGATCGCCGCCTGCACCGCCACCGCCACCTCCGCGTGCAGGCGATCGAAATAGAAATCCCTGGGCACGCCGATGCGCAAACCGTCCAGGGGTTGCGCCAACGCCGCCGTGTAGTCACGCGCCACCGCGCCCGTGGTGGTCGGATCGTCGTCATCGGCGCCGGCGATGGCGCCCAGCAGCAGGGCGGCATCGCGCACCGTGCGGGTCAGCGGGCCGCCATGGTCGAGGCTGGCGCAGAGCGGATAGATACCGGCCCGGCTGGCCAGGCCATAGGTCTGCTTCAGGCCGACCACGCCGCACAGGGCGGCCGGAATGCGGATCGAGCCGCCGGTATCGCTGCCCAGCGCGCCGGCGGCCAGCGAGGCCGCCACGGCGCAGCCCGAACCACTGGAGGAGCCGCCGCAGACCCGGTCCCGGCTCCAGGGGTTTCGCGCCGTGCCGACATGGGGGTTGATGCCGGTGGGGCCGAAGGCGAATTCATGCAGGTTCAGCAGGCCCAGGATGATGGCGCCGGCCCGGCGCAACCGGGCGACGGAGGTGGCGTCGCTGTCGGCCACCCCTTCGTCCAGGATCTTCGAGCCGCAGGTCCGCCGCATGCCGGCGACCTGGAACAGATCCTTCACCGCCAGGGGAATGCCGTGCAACGGGCCGCGATAGGCGCCGGCGGCGATCTCCCGTTCCGCCTGGCTGGCGGCATCCATCGCCTGTTCGGGGTAGAGCGAGACGTAGGCGCGCAAGCCACCGTCCAGCGCCTCGATCCGATCCAGTTGCGCCCGCACCAATTCGACCGGCGACAATTCACCGGCGGCGATCCGTTCGCCCATGGCGGCGATATCCAGAAGCTCGGGTGCCGCCCCGTTCATGCCGCCGCCTCCGGGATCGCCACGATCAGCAGGACGCCGTAGATTACCAGGTACAGGGCATCCTTGATGGTTGGGATGACCTGCCGCTCGCCGCTGCCCGGCAGCAACAGGATGATGACCTCCAGCACCAAGGCGATGATGGCCAGGAAGAAGAACGGCCAAACGCTGCTCCACCAGGACAGGGTTTCCGGCAGTACCACCCCCTGCACCGCCCGCCAGATCAGCAACAGGATCGGCAGGGCGATGAAATAGGCATGCACGACGAGGAAACGGTACCGCGTCAGCTTGCGGTCCAGCAGCCAGAAGACCACGAAGAACAGCGCCACGTACAGCACGTCCCAGAACATCGAAGCGTATTTCTCGCCGCCGCCGTCGCGTTGCAGGTTCAGGAAGCCGAGGAACAGCAGGAACACCATGGCATCGCCCAACAGCCACTCCCGCAAATTTTCCGTCGCGCCCTTGACGTTCCAGGTGCGCGAGGCCTTGTCGAACAACAACACCAGCGCCACCGCCAGGCTGGCCGGATACAGAAGCCGCAGCACCAGGGCGTACTGTTCGGCCCGGTCCAGATAGATCCAGTTCAGCAACAGGAAGGCGGCCAGCAGCAGCAACAGGCCCAACAGCCGCACTCCGGACGGCGTCTGCACGGCCGGTTGCGACGCCGTCGGTTCGGCCGTCGGCGCGGCCACCGGCTCGACCGCGACGGTCCCGGCGCGTGACGATTCCGCGATCAGATAGATCAGGAAGGCCACCAGCCCCAGGCCGGCGACGATCAGCATGACGACGAAAAACAGGATGGCGCGATCGTCGGCCCGCCAATCCACCGCCTGGGCCAACAGGCCGTCGGCCGAGAACTGCCAGACCGCCAGCACCACCACCGCCAGCAGCAGGATCAGGGCGAGCAGGAATTCATACCAGCGCGGGCCGTGCAGAGCCTGCACACCAGCCGCCGCCGCGCCCAGGGGCCGGCGCAGATAGCGGCTGACCAGGAAGACCAGGAACGCCAGCACGCCGACCACGGCGATGGCGATCATTACCTCCAAAAAGACGACCGATCTGCTATCCACAACTCATCCCATGCGGCCCGGCGGCGGGCCTACGGTGCCACCGAAAGCCGTTGATTTCAAAGACAACTTGCCATGCCGGAAGTCTGGAGCGTGGTCCGCTTCCGTCCTTGCCTTGCCTAGCGGTTGCGCAGCGGCAGCTTGTCCAGATAGGCCAGGACGTTCTCCAGCGGTTCCACGTCGCCGAACTTGGCGTCGATATCGAACAGGTTCCACTCGACGACGCCGGCCACCCGGTCGCCGACCGCCTCGCGCACGACGATCGGGCGGAAACCCTCGGCGATGGCATCCTCCACCGTGTGGCGGACACAACCGGCCATGGTGACGCCGGTGACGATCACCGTGTCGACGCCGGCGGCGCGCAGGAAGCCGGCCAGATAGGTGCCGTGAAAGGCGCTGGCCCGCTTCTTGATGATCACCTGCTCGTCCGGGCGCGGGGCGATGCGGTCGTCGATCTGCACCGCCTCGGTGCCGACCTGTAGGACCTCGGCCGGGATTTTCAGATGCCACAGGCCCATGTCGGTGTTCGGGCCCTGGGTTACCTCGTAGGCGGTCGAGGTATAGACGATGGGGATGCTCTTCTCCCGCGACGCCGCCAGCAGGTCCTGCACCGCCGGGATGATCACGTCCATATCATCGCAGGTGAAGGCGTGGCCCGGCCGGGTCCAGGCATTCGCCAGATCGATATTGATCAGCGCCGGCCGCTCGCCATAGCCGATGCGGCGCTGGAAGCCGCGCGATTGGTAGAGTTCGCTGTCGGCGGAAAAGATCTTCTCCAACGCTTCCTTCAATTCGCTGCTGGTCATCGCCCCACCTCGCCGTTCGGATGGCCAAGGCTAGCGCGGAATCCTCGCCCTGGCCATGGTTCGCGAGCCCCGCCCTAAGGTCGGGCCTGCCAGCCGTAGTCCAGGTACTGCCAGGCGATGCGGTCGTGGTCGAGAGTGATGGTGTTGAAGCCTTCCACGGTGCCGTGGTTGGGGCCGGTCCACCAGCGGCCGCAGATGGCGCCGCCCATGATGAAGGTGGTGCCCCGCCAGCGCAGCAGCTCCTTCACGTGCAGGTGCCCTTGCAGCACCAGCACGAGATTGTGATCGGCGAACAGCTCCAGCACCGGCAGATTGTTGACCACCACCCGGTTGGGCGGCGGCGTGACGGTGCCGCCCTCGACGGCGCCGTAGTAGGCGGTCAGCAGGGGTATGTGGAGGACCACGACGATCGGTTTGGCGCGCGGGAGGCCCGACAATTCGCGGTGGATCCACTCCCGCTGCCGGCGGGAAATCCAGCCGTAATACTGGTAGTCGTCGCCGGAGACGCGGACCGAATCCAGCAGCATGAAGTGATAGCCGAGGGCATCGAACGACCAAAAGGTGCGCGACCGGCCGAGCCGCCGCCGGTATTCGGCCTTGGGATCGGCGATTGGCGGAGAACCGTCGTCGGGCCGGGCCGCCACCAGATCGTGGTTGCCGATCACCGCATGATGCTCGCCCCTGATGGCGTCGTGCATGGCCATGTAGAGATCCCAGCGCGGCGCCGCCTCGGCCATCGTGGCGTTGAAGCCGCCATGGATCAGGTCGCCGCCACCGAACACCAGATCCGGCTGTTGGGCATTGATCGCCGCCGCCGCCTGCATCACCGCCTGCGGCGCCCCCCGCCCCAGGTGCGCATGCACATCGGAATAGAACGCCAGCCGCAACCGACCCTGTTCCGAGCCCCGCACCGTCCATTCAGTGCGTGCCAGGGCCGGGGCGGCGAGCAGGCCGCCACCGGCGGCCAGGGAATACAACAGGCGGCGCCGGGAAAGGGCTTGTGACATCTCTCTCGCTCCCACGCCTACGCCGCCGACGCGGCGCGGCGGCGGGTCCAGCGGCCGCAGATCCATCCCGCCAGCAACAAGACAACGACGGTGGCGAGGAAATACCCGGCAAGGGTCGATCGGCTATGGCGGGTGATCAGGTTCTCGCTGACCCGGCTGTCAAACGCCATCCCGACCTGGAGGTTGGCTTCGACCTGTTCTTTTGACGCGGCGGGCCAGGGGTAGCCGGACGATCGCAAGATATTGCCGAAGTATTTCTCGACGATTTGGTTCTCCCGGTAGGCCCTGGTGTAGCGCATACGGCGCACGTCCGCGTCCTTGGCCTCGCGCGCCAGTTCAAGATTGCTGTCGCGGCTGAAGAGATGCACCCGCGCCTCGTGCAGGAAGGGATCGGTGCCGGGGCCATGAATCAACAGAAACTCCCGGTATTTCTCGATTTGCCTGTATTGATCAACGATCCGCCCGACTTCGCTTGCCCGCCGGCGGTCCAGTCGACTGAGTTCTTCAACGGTAAATCGGGAACGGAACACCCCAATATCCGGGTCACGGTGCAAATGCCCGTATTCGACCATGATGCCGGACCCCGCGGGCACGATGTCGAGCAGCGGAAAACGCTGGGTGTACCAGGCGATACGGTCCGGCGTATTGAGATAGCAAAGGCCCAGATAGGCGACGCCCGCGGCGGCACCGAGACACAGCCGACGCAGCCCCCGGCCGTCCGGCCAGCCGACAATCATCTTCGGCCGGATGCCCGCGGCCAGGGCCAGTTGGACCAAGGCGATCGCCAGCAGATTCAGCCCAATGTCGCGGGCATCGAAGTACCTCTTGGGTGTCAGCCATTGAATGGTCTCATCCAGCATGCCGACCATGGCGCCAACAATGGCAGCCGCGACATAGATGCTGTAGTCGCGAATACGGCAGGCCAGGGCGCGGAAGATCAACACGCCGAGGGGCCCGTATTCCAGGAAATGGATGGCTTCCTCGGGACTGCCCGACCCCAGACCGAAGGTCAGATAGATGAAGGCCAAGGTGACGGCGAACAGCCATGCATAGCCGACGGTCGATGTCTGCGCCCGGGTCAATAGACGGGCCAGGATCGCCACCGCCAGCACCACCACCACGGCGATCACCGTGTAGGTGTAGGTCTCGCGCCCCCAGGCCGCGTTGATTTGTTCGGTGATGCCGCGCACGAAGGGAATGGTCAGGAAAATGATCCCCGCCCAGAGGGCGACCTGCACCCAGCAGACCCATTCGCGCTGTCGCGGTGGTTGGTCGAACATCCTCCCTCCAACCTCGTTTTCCACCGGTGCGGAAGCGAATCCCTTGAACGCCAGAGTTTACCGCCGGCAACTCCAGCAGGGTAGCAGCCAGCCTGAAAATGCGCCTATCATCCGTGGCGAGACGGGCCATGCCCGTCGCACCCTGTTGCCTTCAACGAATTCAGCGGATCTCCCATGCCCAGATCGACAGGCTTCCTCGCAGTATCGTTGCTTCTGATGGCCCTATGGTCAGCGCCCGCCGGCGCGGCCGACGTCCACCAGCTCGCCCCGGCCGAACCGCAGCCCGACGCCAAGAGCCTGAAACCGGGCCTTGCGGTCGAGTACGTCTACCGGGAGGCCAAGTCCCTGCACGATGCCGAGAGCTACCGCGGCTACAACCTGGAAAGCCGGGGCGAACCGTTGAAGGGGTTCGTCTATGGCGACACCAACCCGGGCGACGGGGCACTCACGTCGGGGGCCAGCGAACTGGTGATCGCCTACATCAAGGGCTACATGCGGTTCGAGGCAGGCCAGCACGAGCTGGAGTTCCAATCGAACGACGGGCTTCGCGTCATCCTCGGCGGCGTTCAGGTGTACGAGCACGACCTGCGCCACCCGTGCGTGAGCAACGGCGCGGTGACGGTGAAGGCACCGCAGGCCGGCTGGTATCCGGTCGAGGCGCTCTACTTCCAGCGTCTGGGCACCTCCTGCCTGGATCTCAGCATCCGGCGGCCGGGCGGCGAATGGGATTGGACCGAGCCCGAGATCTACGCCCACCTGCCGGGCTGAGCCGGAACAAAGGGGCAGTTAAGGGGACACCATGTTTCCCTTGGCCGAGAAGCGGTCATGGCAGGGGAAGAATGGTGTCCCCTTAACTGCCCCTTTGTTCCGCCGCGGGCCGTGTCAAGAAACCTAGCTGTTGCGTTTGCGGACGTCGTCCAGGTAGCCCAGCACCTCGTCCAGGGTGACCACGTCGGCATAGCGGCGGTGGACGTCGGTCAGGTTGGCGACGTGCGGTCCCTCCTCGACGTCGCCGACGCAATCCTCGGGCACCGCCACGCGATAGCCGTAGGAAAAGGCGTCGATGATCGAGGCGCGGATGCAGCCCGACGTGTTGCAGCCGGCGATGATCACGGTGTCCACCCGCTCCTTGACGAAGAATTGCGTGATCGCCGTTTGGAAGAAGATCGACGGCCCGGTCTTGCAATAGACCACGTCGTAGTCGCGGTCGTAGATGCGCGGCTCCAGTTCGGTGCAGGGATGGCCGTGGTGGAATTCCTCCACCACCGGCGGGATTTTCCAATACGGCGCGTCCCGGGCCGAACTGTAAGCGGTGTAGCAGGTGGCCACGGGTATGTTGCCGGCCCGGGCCAGTTCCAGCAGGCGGGCGGTATTTTCCACCGCCCGCTCCACCAGTGGCCGGCCGCCCAGCGGGAATTCGCTATCGGTGAAGCCGCGCTGGAAGTCGACCACGGCGATCGCCGGCCGTTCGCCGAAACCGATGCGATGGGCCTCGAAGCCGATTTGCTTGTAGATATCGCCAGCGTCGCTCATGGCTCTTGTCCCCTATTGGCAATGGTCCCTGAAATTGACCGCTCTCACCGGCCGCGTCGCGTGTTGCCGCCGCTACTTGGTGCCGTACAGCCGGTCGCCGGCATCGCCCAGGCCCGGCAGGATGTAGCCGATGTCGTTGAGTTGCCGGTCGATGGCGGCGGTCAGGATCGGCACGTCGGGATGGGCCGCGCCGAACGCTTCGATGCCCTCGGGCGCGGCGACCAGGGCGACGAACTTGATCCGTCGGGCGCCGGCCTCCTTCAGGCGGTGCACGGCCGCGGCGGCCGAATTGCCCGTCGCCAGCATCGGATCGACGACGATCACCAGCCGCTCGCCGATATCCTCGGGCAGCTTCAGATAATATTCCACCGCCTCCAGGGTGTCGTGGTCGCGATACAGGCCGATATGGCCGACCCGGGCCGAGGGGATCAGGTCAAGCATCCCCTCCAACAGGCCGTTGCCGGCCCGCAGCACCGAGACCAGGCAGAGTTTCTTGCCGGCCAGGGCCGGCGCCCGCATGGTCTCCAATGGCGTGGCGATCTCCACCTCTTCGAGGTCGAGATCGCGGGTCGCCTCGAACGCCAGCAACAGGCTGATCTCGCGCAGCAACTGCCGGAACTCGGCGGTCGAGGTCTCGACCCGGCGCAACAGCGTCAATTTGTGCTGAATCAGAGGGTGGTCGGCCACCGTTGCCTTCGCCGCCATTTGCGCTGCCTCCCGTCAATTCGCCTCCCACCGAGTTTAACGCGGGCAGCAGCCGGGGCAATGGCCGGGAAGAAAGGACCTCAGACTTGGCGCAGCCGGTTTCGACGGACCCTGTACAGGCCCATCAGACCGGCCAGTAGCGTCGCCAGCGGCGCCGGCTCGGGTATCACCAGGGTGCCGCTGACCTGGATCGAATAGGTCCGGGGGTTGGTGTCCCAGACCGTACCGGCGAAGAAGGCGCCGCCGTTCAGATCGTCTATGCTGCCCTTGAATTCCCCATCCAGCCGGGCCTGGGTGATCGGCTCCCAGGGCCAGTCATGGTTGTTGATGGTCTCGCCACCGTCACTGAAGGCGATCGACGGCTGGGTCGGTTCCGGGTACCACCAGGCAATGATGTCGTCGGTCTCGACCGTGATCGGACTGGCCAGGGCAAAGGTGTTGACCCCCAGGCTGTTCACCGCCTCCAAGCCGCTCTCGCCGACGAAATCCCAATTCGCGCCGTTATCGCGATAGATCAGCAGTTTCACCTCGCCGCCGGTGGCGTTGGCGTAGATACTCCAGGAATCGATCTCGCCGTTGCCGCTGATGCGGCCGTTCAGGTCGAAGAACAGAACGCCGTCGGCGCCGTCCAAGTAGGGCCGGGCAATTACGTCGTTGCCGCCCAGGATGGTCGAGGCCAGCGCCGGAACCGGTTGAACCAATAGGGCGAGAGCGACAAGCACCGCCCGTGTACGATGAAAAGTCATCGACAACACTCCCTCCTTGCCGATCGGGTCTCTCGACGCATTTCGCGATTCAACGCACCTGCGACCTGCCGCCGGTTTTCTTGTCCATAACCATGCAAGTTTTGTGCCAACCAAGAAGCTTGGGGAAAATCAATGGCTTACACCCGGGCCATCACGGCAAGAACAGGGAATCTGTAAAAACCACCGACACTACTGGTGACTCTTCGGCCATCGGCGCCCGTTTCGGGAAACTTGCCTGGCAGCCTGAGCCCGGCCTAGGCTCGCCTCCGGACGATGCCCCAGGGGCACGAGATGACAATGGGAGAGCCGAGGCATGGTGGAAATCAGCTATCCGGCGGACTGGCGCGATATACCGCCCGAAAACTGGTCCAAGATGCGCATGACACCCGAAGCATACACGGCGATGCGGGACGAGCGGCTGCGACGGGAGGCGGCGGCGCCGGCGGTGGGCGACCCGGCGCCCGATTTCCATCTGGAACGGCTGTCGCCCGAAGGTCGGCGCACGGGCCAAATGTTCCGCCTGTCCGAAGGGCGGGGCCGGCCCATCGCCCTGGTCTTCGGCTCCTATACCTGACCGCCTTTCCGCATTCAGGCCGTGCGCCTGAACGAGATCGCCGCCACCTACCGGGAACAAGTGGATTTCTATTGCGTCTATATCCAGGAGGCACATCCGGACGATGGCTGGCAGGTGCAGCACAACATCGACGACGGCATCATCCACGACCGGCCGACCAGCATCGAACAACGCGCCGAACTGGCGGAAGTCTGCGCCCTGCGCCTGAACATGAAAATGCCGATGCTGCTCGACGACATGAGCGACCAGGCGGATCGCCTGTATAACGCCCTGCCGGAACGGCTGTACCTGATCGACGCGGATGGCGTCGTTCGGTTCAAGACGGTGGCGGGGTCGATGGGCTTCGATCCGGAAGCCTGGACCGCGGCAATTGCCGCCCTGATCAAAGGTTAGCCGTCAGGGACGGTCGTTCCGTAGGCGGATCAAACTGCCGATCAGGCGCACCAGGAGTGACTTGGCGGACCCATCGTCGTAGTCCCAATCCCCTCCGTCGCAATCGTCCAGCATGAACAGCAGCGCCTTGTCGCCATGGCGGTCGACGTAATCGCGGGCGGTGTGCGCCAGGTCGGCATCGTCGGCGGTCATGGCCTCACGCCTCCGCGAAGGCGCCGGACGGGCGGGTCCGATACCTGAAATCGGTTGGATCGTCGTTGAAAAAAGCCATCTGGCCGGAATTCCCAAGATTGCACCAACAACTTGCCGAATGCCGTGCAAGAGCCGTGCCAA